>CAZOMH010000487.1:0-4099 GCA_964580415.1 uncultured Nitrospirales bacterium | reverse complement strand
GTGTCGAATGTATATTGCGGACCGGTTTGGACAACAAAGTGAATATATCTTCGCCCGTTGTCCCGGCACACGTCGGGGGTAACGGTGGCATCATGAAAACCGGCCGCCCGGAGCGTTTCCAGCATGTCGGCGGTGTCTTTTTCCGCCCTCTTGAGAAGCCAACCGTCCGTGAAAGTGGCGGCGTCGGTCATGCGGGCCAGACCTGACGCGGCTTTCAGGTCCTCGGTCAGTGAGGAATCAGAAATGCCTTCGATGCGCACCCACTGAAAAGTTGCCGCAACCGCGGTGCCGTACAAGGCGATTAGAATCACAGACACCATTCCCAGGAAGTGCCGCAATGGCTTTTCGGGGCTGCCTGGTTTTTTCCTGGGGCTTTGCAATTTCTTCCACCATTTTGACGATACGCAGGGTCTGAATGTGCATGTCATTATACACAAGTTGGGGTAATACAGATTAAGTTATACCCCTATATGGTGTGTGCTGGAAGAAGGGACATTCGAAAGCAACTTTGCCGGACAAGACGAATTGAACGGGAGAACATTTGAATTTGATCCGCGAACCGGTATGGACGGAGGGGGTCTGGGATATCCCGCGACCGCCCCTTGGCGCGGGTTTGGGAGGGGAACACTTCATTGCAGCTTCGGTTTCTTTGTGATATATTCGGCCTGTGGTTTTTGGCAATTGCGGCGTATCAGCGCGTTGTGACCATAAACGGGGGCCTGTGTGTGTCCTTTTTGACAGGTGTTTTTCAGGCCATGACCAGCGTTAGAGGGCAACTGTGGCTAAGCCAAAGATGCAAAGTGGGACGGTTGGGGTCGCAGGAGCGAAAGGATCGTGCGTCTGTGTGGAAGACTGCGTGCCCGTCCTCTTTCCTTATCCAGGTCATCGTAATATGAAGATATGTGGGCTCCCGAAAGCAACAAGACCAGAAGAGGGAGATGGCGCCTTATGACCATTCAGCAGCGAGGGACCGTTTTGGTGGTGGACGATGCTCCAATGAACTTGGATGTGCTCAGCCATTCCCTGTCGGACGAATTTGAAGTGATAACCGCGGATTGCGGCGAGACGGCCCTCGACCTTGCCGCCGAGTATCTTCCCGATATCATTGTTTTGGATATCCGCATGCCCAAGATGGACGGTTATGAAGTGTGCGGGCAGTTGAAGCACTCCCCCATCACACGCGGTATTCCGGTGATTTTCCTGACCGCCATGCTCGAAGAGGCCGACGAGGCGCACGGATTGGCGCTTGGGGCGGTCGATTACATCACAAAACCGGTCAGTCCCGCCCTTGTAAAGGCGCGGGTGCGCAACCACATTGATCTGAAGCGGCGCAGCGATCATCTGGCGGAACTGGTGGATGAGCGCACGCGGGAACTGATGAGAACGCAGGAGGCCACCATCGACAGCTTGGGCACCCTGGCGGAATGCAGGGAACCCGAAGGGGGCGGCCATATTCGGCGGACACGGAACTACATCCGGTGCCTTGCGCTGCGCCTTCTCGAAAAGGGAGCGTACACGCCGCCGCTTGATGAAGACCTGATTGAGCAATACTGCCGGTCCGCGCCGCTGCATGATCTGGGAAAGATTGGGGTTCCCGACCAGATTCTCAAGAAAGAAGGCCCCCTTACAAGGGAAGAATTCGAGGTTGTAAAGACGCACACCACGCTGGGGCATGCGGCCATTGCCGCTGCCGAGAGGCGCTTGGGAACGAATTCGTTTCTGCGCTTTGCGCGGGAAATCGCCGAGTCTCACCACGAACGGTGGGACGGAACCGGATATCCACACGGACTAGCGGGTGCCGAGATACCCCTTTCCGGCCGTCTGATGGCCATAGCCGACGTGTACGACGCACTCATTAGCAGGCGTGTCTACAAGTCGCCCTTCCCGCATTCAACAGCGGTGGAAATTCTTGCGGAAAACCGGGGAACGGCATTTGACCCGGTCATGATAGACGCATTTCTGGAAGTGCGCGAGGAATTCCGGACCATTGCGCTGCAGTATGTTGAACTTGAGGAAGAACGTGTCGCGCTTGGCAAATAGGCGGGATAGAAAGAATGGCGCGCCCAACAGGATTCGAACCTGTGGCCTCTTGCTCCGGAGGCAAGCGCTCTATCCAGCTGAGCTATGGGCGCGCAACGAGATTGAATCTTAGCACACCGCCTCCGGGTGTGTCCAGCCCTTCACGGTATTGAGCGGCACCAGGTGTTCACGTCGCGGCGTTCTGGACAATCACCCACCCTTGGGAGTCTTTCACATGAACCGAAGAGTATTGGCCGTTATTGTCTCCATCATGGTTGTTTGCCCGTTGGGGACGGGCGCGGAACCCGGTGAGGCGCCCAGGGCGCTGGTCTACTGTCCGAATTTTGACGGAAAGTCGGCCAATTATGAAAACGGCCTGTCGGACGTCTTCTCCGGCGCGGGGTACCGTGTGGAGCGGCTGGGTGCCCCGGACTTGTGCGATGCGGCAAAACTTGGGGAGCCCGGAGAAAGTGTGCTTGTGCTTCCGGACGCGGCGCGTCTTCCGCTGGGCAGTATAAAACCCGTGCAGGACTTTCTGTATGGCGGGGGGCGTCTCGTGGCCCTGAACACGCCCCTTTGGAGGGAGGTGCTTGTTGAAGCCGACGGGAAGTGGATGGATGTAAAGGACTTTCGCAGGCAGTACGCGCGGCAGGCAGAAAAGCGCGTTGTTGTGGATTGGGGCGCCGAGGACCTGTCGAAATGGGGGCATGCGTTTCGAAGTGCCGGGTTGAAGGGGAAATATGCCGTCGGCGACGGCCCCGAGGCCGGGCAGCGCGTCCTGCAGGCGGAGGTTGCCAGACTCGACGGGTGGGACTCCATACTGAAAAAGTTCGACGGGAGTCCCTTTGCTGCGGACGATCAACTTGTCGTGTTTTCGGCGAGAAGTACCGGCAGCGCCACCCACCTTGCCGTTGAATGCGAGGAACGCGACGGTTCGCGGTGGATTGCAACGGTGGCGCTGTTTAAGGAATGGACCCAGTATGCGCTTACTCCCGATGACTTTAAATTCTGGGAGAGTGTTCCCCAGCGCAAGGACACCCGTTTCAACCCGCAGAATGCGGGGCGTCTGGGCATTACCCTTGCGTTTACCCATACGGGATACGTGGACCGCGACCTGAAGTACGAGGTTGGGCCAATCTTCGCGGCCGGACTGGATGCGAAATACCGTGACGCCTTTGGCGGATACACCATTCCCCCTGTCGAAACACTGTGTCCGGGTTACAAGTTCTTTGTGCCGCAGGATGTGGCTGCGCTTGATTTGTCAGGTTTTGCCGGTGAAGCTGGTGTGGCACTTCCACAGGGGGAGATTCGGGCCTTGCACCCGCGTCCTCAAGCCTTTGGCTTTGACAAGAAACGCGGATGGGCTTGGGAACCAATTCTCGTGGCAAAATCGGCCGCGGGAGACATGCGCGGTACGGTCGGCGCGATGATGTCCCATACCGACGGGCGCTGCAAAGGCGCGATGTGGGTGTCTGTGGGCATATCAGACCCGTCGTGGTACCAGTCGCCGGAAGGCAAACAGTTGCTTCTCTCTGTCGCGGACAGACTCAAGACACCGGTGGTTCTTGTCGATTCGGGCACCGACCGGTATGCGTATTTCGAGGGACAGCCGGTCCGCCTGGGAATTACCGTTGCCAACCAGGGTTTGGCAGACGGGGTTTCGGCCGGAGGTTCGGTGCGGGTGCGAAAAGGCGGTGCGGTAGTCCATGAAAGCGCGTTGTCCATTACCCTTGGCGCGCAGCAGCAAGGCTCCATCGAAACTACATGGACCCCGGAATCCTGGGAAGACGGTGCATACACCGTTGAGATCGCCGCAACCTCGAACAATACGGTGATTGGCCGGGGCACGCACGAAATCAGCGTGTGGCGTCCCAAACCGGATGGGCATTTTGTGACGGCAAAGGCGGGCGAATTCACGCTTGACGGGAAACGGTGGCGTCCCCACGGCGTGAACTACATGCCTTCCTCGGGCATTGCCGCGGAAGACATGCGGTATTTTGAGCAATGGCTGAGTCCGCAGTCCTATGATCCTGTGGTGGTGCAGCGGGACTTGGAACGCTGCGCCTCACTGGGTTTCAAT
>CAZOMH010000486.1:0-4102 GCA_964580415.1 uncultured Nitrospirales bacterium | reverse complement strand
AAGACTTTGAACGTGAAGAACTTTTGACCACAAAGAGCACAAAGAACACAAAAAAGGGGAAGAGGAGCGAGGGCACAAAGCACACAAAAGGGAACAGGGGAATGCGTTTGGGGGAAAGCGTTGGAGGCATTTGCCTTGTGTGTTTTGGCTGTCGTTATCATTGGCTGCTATTCTGGTTTCGGTCTATCCGATTTGGCTGTTTTGACGCGTGGATCGATTATTCCATCAGGGCGAGTTGTTTCTTGGCGTTTTCGCGGAGGACGCCTTCGATGCAGCCGAAGAAGCTGAGCACGCAGGTGCAGCGGAGACGGTAGTAGACTTGAAGGCCGCGTTTGTCGTCCTCCAGAATGCCGGCCTTCTTGAGCACGGAGAGATGCTTGGACACGGTGGAGAAATCGGCGCCGACGGCTTCGCGCAACTCGCAGACGCAGCGTTCGCCTTTGGAGAGCATGTCCACGATGAATAGGCGCGTGGGATGGGCCAGCGCCTTTGCGATTTCGGCGCGGGCCTCGAACAGGGCCTGTTGCTTGGGGGTCATGGGCGTTTTCCTTATTGTTCTATTTGGTATTTTAGCCAAATACTTTGCGAAAAGCAAGTGGTGTGTCGGGTGGGGCTGGGAGGAATGGGAATTATGGGACCTATGGGACCTATGGGACTTATGGGACGGATGGGACAGATGGGAGCAAGGCGAAGGTGTGAGGGTCGACAACTGAGGTTGATTGGGGCTCGGACTTTCTTGTGGAGGACCAGATCGGTATTCTTAGCGGGTATTCTGTTGTGAGCGTGAACGAATTGTGAAGCAAGAGGGATAGCGCATGACCGAAGACTGGCTGTTTGAGTTGCCGGAACTGTTGGACCGGGACTTTTCTGAACACAATGCGGAAAGCAGTGCCCTGTGGGCGGCGTTTCAGGAGAACACGCATGCGCGGGTGCCGGTGCGGCTGAACACAAATCCGCGAATGCTGATGCTGGACCCGGCGTACAACCGGCGGGGGTTGGGCTACCGCGAGTATATGCTTGACCCGGAACTGATGGCGCAGGGGATTTTGGAGTGGCAGTATTGGATGCGCTTTCTGCTGCCGGGCGACCATGAGAAGGGACTGCCGGACACATGGACGATCCATATCGATTTTGAGAATATCTATGACGCGGCGTGGCTTGGCGCGCCGGTGGAGTATCACGACAAGCAGGTGCCTTTTGCCGCGCCGCTGCTGGATGACGACAACAAAGGGATGCTCTTTGACAAGGGCATGCCGGACCCGTTTGCAGGGGAATGGGTGGAGCGGGCACTGGCGCACATTGAGTACTGGCAGAAGAAGAGCGCGGCCGGATGGACTTTCCTCGGGCGGCCCGTGACCTTTAAGGACAACGTGCCGTTTCTCTATGCCGACGGTGCCTTTACCTGCGCGGCCAGCCTGCGCGGTCCCACGGGTATCTGCACCGACCTGCTCATTGATCCCGACTATGCGCACGAACTGCTGCGGTTCATCAACGACGCCCTCATCGCTCGGGTACAGGCGTGGCGCAAGCATTTCGGACAGCCCGAAAAGATCGACAACCAGGGCATGGCGGATGATTCGGTGGAGATGCTGTCGGTGGAGCAGTACCGCGAGTTTGCGCTGCCCCGTCATCGCGAGTATCTGGACGCGCTCGGCACGGAGAAGGGCCGGGGCATCCACCTTTGCGGCAACGCGCAGCGCCTCTTCCCCACGCTCCATCAGGAACTGGGGATCATGGCGTTTGACACCGGGTTCCCGGTGGACTTTGCGCGGTTCCGGCAGGAGATGGGGCCGGAGGTGTTGATCAGCGGCGGGCCGCGCGCGCCGTTGTTCGTGGAGGACAGACCGGACGCGCTGTTGGCGGAGACCCGGCGCATTCTGGGAACGGGCGTGCTGGAGGGTGGGCGGTTCATCCTGCAGGAGGGGAACAACCTGCCACCGTGCGCGTCGTTGGAGCATTGTCAGGCGTTTTATGCGCTGGGGAGGGAGTTGGGACGGGTTGGATAACCATCGGGATGTTTCACGCACGCTGGGGTCTGCAGAAGGTGCCCGTGACGTTCGTTTTGGAGTGCGGCGGCATCGACGCCGCTTTGGCTGAAATCGCGCTTCAGGCCAACCAAAGCGGCGTCGCCGCTGCGCTCTGCCACCGCACTCCAAAATTTGCGGATTCGTCGCGACGAAAAAGGGTTTTGCCGCTGTTATCAGTCTGCTACCAGCGTTGGCGTTTCATTTCGGCGAAGCTTTTTTCCATGCGGCGGCGAAGATCGGGGGTGGGGTTCTTGGCGGCGATGAAGTCGATGCGGCAGGTGCGGCGGGTGGGTGGTTTCCAGTTCTCCACGTCGAAGACGGCGAGGAGGGTGAGTCCGGCGTCCTGCACGGCGTTGACGAGGAAGTCGAGGTCGTAGGCGCGCTCGCGGGTGGCGGATCCGGCGCCGGTGTTGACGCGGACCCAGGTCTCGCAGATGCGCTTTTCGGGGTCGTAGTGGTTGGCCCAGGTGGTGCGGAAGCCGCCGTGGGTTTCGGTCCAGGTCTGGTTGGCAAAGTGGTCCACCATGAGGCGTTCGGTAACGGCGTCGAAGTAGAGCAGTCCGCCGTCGCGGAGGGCACCGGACAATTTAACCAGGGCGAGTTCGACCTCTTCGGGTTCGAGCAGGAAGTTTATGGAGTCGAAGAGGCAGGTGATCAGGCCAACGCCGCGGACGGGAAAGGCGCGCAGGTCACCGACGGCGCAGGGAAGGGCGCCGCGTGATTTGCGCAGGGCCGCCAGCATGGATGCGGAGATGTCGATGCCCGCGGAGCGCCAGCCGGCGCGGCGGGCGCGTTCGAGCAGCACCCCGGTGCCGCAGCCCGCATCGACGTGGATGAATCCGCGCGGGAGCAGGGCCGCCAGTTCGCCGGTGATGTGAAACCAGCGGTCGTAGTCCACGTGGGTCATGAGGGCATCATAGTGGGTGGCGAGCCCGGCGAAAAGGTCGTCGTGCGGCATGCCGGTGCTAGTCCCGCTTCAGCCAGAGATAGAAGGCCATGCTGTTCGGATCGGCGACCTCCTGTTTTTTGCCGAACTCGACGCCCATTTCGGCAACGTAGAGGATGGCGTCGGCGAAGCCGTTCTTTCGCAGGCGCTCGCGGGCCTCGACGGCTTCGGGGTATTTGCGCGTGGGCTCGGCGAAATCGGCCAGGCAGAGTCCCTGGCCGAGCGGACCGAGGCCGGGCCGGCCGGTGGTGTGCCAGTAAACGGCCTCGTAGACGGCGTCGCTGATGCCGAACTCGGCGCGGCAGCGTTCGGCGGCAACGGGACCGTGGAGCAGGACGGGTTTTGCGATTTGTTCTTCGCTGACGGGCAGGCGCAGCTCGCGGGCGGCGGCGAGGAGATCGGTTTTGGCCATGTCGCGGCAGAAGTCGTGGAGCAGTCCGGCGGCAACGGACTCGTCGTGGTCCACGCCGATTCTTTCGGCGTAGGACGAGAAGTATTCGGCGGTGAAGATGCAGTGGCTTAGCCTCTTTTCGGAGAGTATCTCGCGGAGCCGGGCGAGGTACCGGCGGGCGCAGGCGGCGCGGGCTACCGGCATGAGTAGAGTCCTTTTTGGCGGATGTATTCCGCCACGGCGGGCGGCAGCAGATCATGCGCGTCTTCGCCGCGGCCGAGCAGTTCGCGCACTTCCGTGGAGGACAGATCGGCTGCCTTGAAGGGTAGTATCTCGTGGCGTCCGTCCAGTAACGGTCCGAGCGCGCTGTTGCATTCGGGCCGCCGCACAACGAGCAGCCGGGCGTGTTCGAGAATTCCGGCGGGGTCGCGCCAGCGGGGCAGGTCGAGCGCGGCGTCATAGCCGATGAGCAGGAACAACTGCGCGCCGGGATGAAGCCGCGCGAGGGCACGGACGGTGTCCACGGTGTAGGACGGACCGGAGCGGTCCATTTCGATGCGGCTGGCCTCGAAGTTCCCCTCCCCCGCTATCGCGGCCCGCACCATGGCCAGCCGGTCCTCCGCGGGGGCGACCACGTCGCGGCGCTTGTGCGGGGGCGTGGCGGCCACGACGAAGAGCACGCGGTCCAGCCGGGCAGCGTCGCGCGCGGCGCGGGCCATGCGCAAATGCACGTTGTGG
>CAZOMH010000485.1:0-4113 GCA_964580415.1 uncultured Nitrospirales bacterium | reverse complement strand
TCAACCTCGTCGAGGAGGTGCGAGGAGAAGAGCACCGTGCGGCCCTCGTCGGCCACGGTGCGGATGACGGCCGACAGGATGTCGCGCCGGACGGCCGCATCCAGCCCTGACGAGGGCTCATCGAGCAGCAGCAGGTCGGGGCGGTGGGCCAGCGCCAGCAGCAGCCCCATCTGGGCGCGCTGGCCCCGGCTTAGCGTACTCACCTTGACCGCCGGGTCGAGGTCGAACATGTCGCGCAGTTCTTCGGCATAGGCCGGGTCCCAGTCCGGGAAGAACGCCTGCGTGAACAGGATCAGCTCGCGCACCCGCATCCAGTCGGGCAGGTCGCGGTTTTCCGACAGGTAGCCAATGCGGGCGAGCACCTGTTCCGGCTGCGCCACCGGGTCCATGTTGAACACGCGCACCGAGCCCGATTCGGCCTTGAACAGGCCCAGCAGATGCTTGATGAACGTCGTCTTGCCCGCGCCGTTCTCGCCGACCAGGCCAAACACGACGCCCCTTGGAATCTCCAGCGACACCTGGTCCAGCGCCAGCTTTCGGCGGAAGCGGCGGGACACGCCCTCGATTGCCACGGGTGTTGCGGTGTTTTTGCTGCTGCTCATGTGTTGTCTCCCCGGGTTTCGGCACGTTCTTCGTGCCGCGTCCGCATCAGTTCCATCAGTTCCTCGAACTCAAAACCCAACTGGCCCGCTTCGGCCAGCAGTCCGTCCACCCTGTCGCGCAGGCGTTCGGCGCGCTCTTTTTTGCCCATGGGGGAGCCGCTGTCGGACACCACCGTGCCCAGTCCCCGCTTTGGTGTCACGATCCCCGCCTGCTCCAATTCGCGGTAGGCACGGGCCACCGTGTTCGGATTCACCAGGAGCTGCTCTGCCAGCGTGCGGATCGTCGGCAGCTCGGTTCCCACTGGAAGCCGGCCCGACGCCACGAGCTGCCGTATCTGCGTGACCAGTTGCACGTAGATGGGCACGCCGCTCTTTGTGGACACATGCAGTCTCATACAGGACTCCGTTCAATCTGCTTGTATTAAGACTTTAATACAAGTTGGGCGTTTTGTCAAGTGCCCCGGAAAGATTGTTCTCACGGAATCACCGTCTTCGGCATAGGGGATGACGCCAGTATTGGTGGTCCGCGTGGCCGGTGAACGGGACAAATCAGTGGAAAGGATGCTGTCGGTTCTGCATAATAGCGGACAATCATGCGGGTATCCGGGCGGTGTGTCCGAAAATCGCATGGAATCGATCCAGAGGCATCCGCTTTGGACCTTGCGTGGTTCTGATGTGCCTTCACAGCGCCATAGCGCTGCTTGGCAGGCCCTCCGGAGCCCCAGGAACGGAAGCGGGGAGGCAAGGGCGTTGACAGTCCTGTTCTGTATCATTGCGGGGGGTGCCGCATTTGCTCTGGTGGACGGATATTGGCGCTTTGTGCGCGTTCCCCGGCTGCGGGAAACGAACCAACGGCTTGAATCGGAACTTGCGGAAAGATGCGCCAGTCTGTCTCGGCAGCTTCGTGCCAGTGAAGAGTGCTTCGACTGGTATGCCGATAAGACCAGGGACATCGTCTATCGAATGTCCGTTCCCGAGGGCGCATACACCTACATAAACCGGGCCGCCATGGAGTATCACAAATACAGTCGCGAGGAATTCACGGCCAACCCGATGTTGATAGTCAAAATGCTGCACCCCGACTACCACGAAATATTCGCCTCCGAGTGGGCCAGTATTATCGCCGGAAAAGGCTGCGCGCCGGAACGGGATTTCCGCATTTATAACAAGGAAGGCGAACTTCGCTGGCTACACCACGACACGAGAATCGTGTGCGACGAGGATAACCGGCCGGTCGCGGTGGAGGGGCTGGTTGTTGACATTACCGACAAGAAACGCACCGAGAACGCCCTGCGGGACAGCGAGGCAAATCTGAGGCGCGCCCAAGAGGTGGCGCAGCTGGGCATCTGGCGGCTTGACACGGAATCCGGCAATGTTGAATTGTCCGCTCAAGCCTACAAGGTTTTTGGAATAGAGGAGGGGACCAGGGTCACGACCGAACGTTTTTGGCGGATGGTTCATCCCGGGGACCGCGATGCGGTGGACGCCGCCTGGAAGGCCTCGCTCGACGGCGCGCCTTTTGACCTGGAGTACCGGGTGGGCACGAGTTCAGAAGAGGGGGAACGGTGGGTGCACAGCCGCGCGGAACTCGAATACGGCGAGGACGGCGCGGTGCGCGGTGCCGTCGGAATCATACGCAACATCACCGGACGGAAACAGCTTGAGTCCCAACTGTTGCAGGCGCAAAAGATGGAGGCCATCGGCACGCTGGCCGGCGGTATCGCACACGACTTCAACAACGTGCTGAGCGTGATCATGGGCTATACCGAAATCGTTTCGTCGAAGCTGAAGGACCATGCCGAATACGCATCCGACCTGAAACATGTGTGGGACGCCACTGAACGGGCCCGGAATCTCGTAAGCCAGATAGTCACCTTCAGCCGCAAGGTCGAACCGCAGCGCGCCCCCGTCAGTCTGGGCAGGGAAATCACACGCATCCAGGAAATATGGAAACGCATACTGCCGCGCGCCGTGCAGATTGAAGGTTGTGCGGCCGATGACCTGAAACTGGTGAGCGCCGACGCCAACCAGTTGGACCAGGTGTTTATGAACCTTGCCACCAATGCGGTTGATGCCATGCGTGGCAGCGGCCGGCTGACCGTTTCGGCGGAAAATGCCACGGTCACGGATTACCAATGCCGCAGGTGCGGGGAGATTGTGAACGGCGAGATGGTTCGCATAACCGTGTCCGACACCGGCTGCGGCATTGCCCCGGAAAACATGGACAGGATTTTCGAGACCTTTTACACGACGAAAGACGTGGGGCAGGGGACCGGTTTGGGACTGTCCTCCGTGCTCGGCATCATCGAACGGCACGGCGGCCATATCGAATGCCAGAGTGTTCTCGGCAAGGGCACCGACTTCCACATCTATCTGCCGGCGCTCGCGGCGGACGAAGTCCCCTCGCGGGAATCCGAATCCCGTCCGTACCGTCTGCCCGAAGGAAATGAAACCATTCTGCTGGTGGACGACGAGGAGGACGTGCTGGAGATTAACGACGCCTTCCTGTCCGCCGCGGGGTACAAGGTGCTGACGGCGGGCAACGGAGAGGATGCCCTGGCGCTGTACAGGGAAGAAAAGCTGCTGGTGGACTTGATCGTTACCGACCTTAACATGCCGGGCATGGGTGTTGACCGGTACATGCAGGGCATTGTCGATATCAATCCGCAAGCCAAAATCCTGGCCATCAGCGGTTATTTTAGCGCCGCCGAGGCGTCACGCCGCCTGCCGCCGCATGTGGCGTGTTTTCTCGGAAAACCCTACTGCCGCGCGGACCTGCTGCGCGCCGTGAGAAAAGTTCTGGACGGCGCCGGCGCCTGACCGGACATCCTTGCGCTGCGGCGCGATGCCGTCCAAACCGGGATTGCGTCCGTCTCCCGCACCGGGCACGGTGCGGCGGTGTGCGTCAGATGACCTCTTCCTCAACCGCTTCCGACGACTCCTCGTCCGCGGCACCCGGCGTGACGGAGTAAGAAGCGAGAATCCGGTCAATCTTCCGCATCCGGAACATCAGGAAGGGAACGTTTTGCATCCGGGCAAGCACCCGGTTTCCCTGCGCTGTCCGCACCTCGACATCGCCGGCAAACAGCACCATGAGTTCAAAGAAATCGCGGTAGGTGGCGCGCACACCTTTGGCGCCGCGTCCGAGTGAACTGCTGCCGCGGAACATGGCATAGTGCTCGATTTCGTTTTGTGTGAACACCCACTTGTCGTTGATTCTGGCCGTGGCGAGCACGATGACGTAGACAACCGAAAGGAAGATGCTGGTGATCATGCCGAGGTCGGCCGAGTATTTCGGATCAAGACCGGCAAAGAACTGGCCCACATGGTCGAACAGGACGATGCCCTTCGCGCCGCGCAGCCAAAGAACGCAGAATGAAAGCGCGGCGAGTACCGCCAGCCAGAACACGGCCATGTTGCGGTTCACGTCGATACCCATGGTGAGCAGCACGATAACAAAGGTGATAATGTAAATCCATGCTTCCACCTTGGGGGATATCCAGCCGAATTT
>CAZOMH010000484.1:0-4121 GCA_964580415.1 uncultured Nitrospirales bacterium | reverse complement strand
CCGTCGCGCGTTTTGAACCGCTGGCGGTAACGCTGGATTACATTGAGAAACAGGCGCAGCCCGGATTCAATCTTGGGGGCAACCATGCCGCGCTCGATCAGGGCGGCCACGGCCATGCCCAACGTCTTGCCCTCGGTGCGGCAGATGTCATGGGCGTCGTGCAGTGTGGCGTCGCCGACGCCGCGCCGGGGCACGTTCACCACGCGAAGAAACGCCGTCTCGTCGCGCGGGTTGGCAATAACCTTGAGATAGGAGATAATGTCCTTCACCTCGGCCCGTTCAAAGAAGTCCTGGCCGCCGAAAACGGTATAGGGCACCTCGCCCTGCCGGAAAACCACCTCGAACACGCGCGATTGCACGTTGGACCGGTACAGCACGGCAAAATCCGACCAGGACGCCTTGGTCCGGGCGCGGATGTACTGGAGCCAGTCCAGCGCCTCCTTCGCCTCCGCGTCCTCGTCGGAAACGATAAAACGGTCTATGGGACGGCCCGTGCCGAGGTCGGACCAGAGATTCTTTGCGCGGCGGCCGGCATTGTTCTTGATGACATGGTTGGCCGCATCCAGGATGGTGCCGGTGGACCGGTAGTTCTGGTCCATGGTAATTACTGTGGCCTTGGGAAAGTCGCGCTCGAACCCGAGTATGTTGCGCACGTCGGCGCCGCGCCAACCGTAGATGGCCTGGTCGTCGTCACCCACGACGAAAAGATTCTGGTGTTCTCCGACCAGCATGCGCAGCAGCTCATACTGCACCGCGTTGGTGTCCTGGTACTCATCGACCATAACATACTTGAACTGGCGGCGGGCTTCGGCCAGCACCTTTGGATGGTCGCGCCAAAGACGCAGCGTCAGCGAAAGCAGATCGTCAAAATCGAGGCTGTTGGCCGCGCGCAGCGCCGACTCGTAACGCGTGTAGACCTCGGTAATGTACTGCTGGTACTTTTCATCGTTTGCCGTGCGGACAGGCCGCTCCCTGACCGTTTCCGGCGTCTCCCCCGTGTTCTTGGCCAGGCTGATTGCCGCCTGGAAGGTGCCGGTGTCAAAACTCTCGTTCTGCACGCCCAGTTCCTCGGTCACGCGCCTGATCAGCGTGCGGCTGTCACTCTCGCTGGCGATGGTAAAATTGGACCGGTAACCGAGGTGGTTAATCTGGCGGCGCAGCATGTGCAGGCAGAACGCATGAAACGTGGAAATCGTGATTTCCTTCGCCGCCGCGCCCCCGACCAAGTCGGCCACGCGCTCGCGCATCTCGCCCGCGGCCTTGTTGGTGAAGGTAACCGCGAGCACCTGGCACGGTTCAGCCAAACCGGTTGCGATGATGTGGGCGATGCGCCGCGTAATAACCCGGGTCTTGCCGCTGCCCGCGCCGGCCAGCACAAGCACCGGCCCCTCGGTATGCCCGACAGCCGCGCGCTGGGGCGGATTAAGCCCCTCAAGAAAACGGGAAAAAGACGACACGGGATACAACTCCGTGGAAAGGTTATGGACAGTGGATTCCCCCCCGGACGCACGCCTTGGGGACGGTGGATTGTAACAGGGATGCGGGGTCTGGGCCAAGAGCGGTACCCGTTGGAATGAAACTGCGAAACCCAAACGGCAGTCTTACCGTGGAGCATCCTGACGAGATCAAGGCCGGGGTGTTGGCCGTCCCTCACAGGTTGTTTACTGCGACCCTTTCCCGAGGAGAACCGACCATGCGCAAAATGCTGTGTCTTGTCGCCGCGGCCTTCTGCACGCCGTGGATCATTGGCTGTGCGGGGCTTCATGCCGGGCGCGCCGCAACACCCGCCAAATCGGTGTTTACCCTCGCGAAGGAAGGCCAGGCGGCCTGCAGCATCGTGGTGGCGGCGAACCCGACGCCCGCAGCGCGCCTTGCGGCCATGGAGCTTCAATTTCACGTGCTCAAAATCACGGGTGCCGAACTGCCCATCCGCAATGACAGCGAGACGGTGGCCGGTCCGCGAATCCTGGTGGGCGAGAGCGGGGCGACCCGAGCCATGGGTTACAAAGCGGCCGACTTCCCGCCGCAGGAGTACTTGATCGCGTTCCGCCCGGACACGGTGATCCTGATCGGGCGCGACTGGGAGGATACGGAAACCAACCGAAACGAGCTGGGACGGCCGATGAGTTGCGGCGAAACGCTGGCGGCAACCCGCCACAAGCTCGACTATTGGAAAACAGTGGGCATGCCCGAGCGCAGCACCGGCGAGATGGAACTGCCCGGAATCTATGATGACCAGGCAACCTGCTACGCCGCCTACCACTTCATGGAGAAGTTCTGCGGCGTCCGCTGGTACGGGGCGACGGAGCCGTCCATCATCATTCCCCCCCGGAAGACCCTCACGGTCAACGGCGCGGACATTCGCCGTTCCCCGGCGCTCAAGTACCGCGATTCGCTCATCGGCGGCGACTGGCCCTTCATGCAGGGCCAGTGGGGCCCCGTCACCCGGCAGGAGACCTGGCTCCTGTGGCGGCGCCTGCGGCTGGGCGGCGAGAAATGGGCCGGCAACCACACGTTCAATCAGAAGACATTTGAGTCCACATTCAACGACCCCGAGTATCAGGCCCAGGGACCGGGCAAGGGCAAACAGCTCTGCTACACCAATCCCAAGCTGGTCGAGCAGGTCGCCCAGATGGCGCGGGACTACTTTGACGGCAGGAAAGCAACCCCCGAAGGCTGGAAGGCTGTCGGCGATTACTTCGCCATCATCCCCGACGACAACGCGAATTTCTGCATCTGTGACCAGTGCAAGGCGCTGATTGCATCGGGACGCGGGATGTCAACCGGCCAGTTCAGCAGCGGCACCATCAGCAACTACTTCTTCTCCTTCGTGAATGCCGTCGCGCGGGAGGTGCGCAAGACCCACCCCGACAAATACATCGCGACACTCGCCTACTGGAACTATGCCTACCCGCCGAGCGATTTTGAGATGGAACCGAACGTCTCCATGGCGCCGTGCCTGCACACCTGCATGTACGCCATTCACAAAGAGATGCGCGAGAATGACATGAAGCTCTACCATGAATGGCTCCAGAAGACCCGGGCCCCCCTGTACCTTTGGAACTATTACCACCATCCCATGGAACCGGCCCTGATCAAGAAGTTCTACTGCTTCCCCAACATCATGCCGCACAGTTCCGTGCAGTCCGCGCGAATGTTCATCAGGGACGGTGTCCGGGGCATCTTCATCTGCGGCCAGCAGGACATGCTGGAAAGCTACATCATCACCCGGATATGGGACGACCCGGACCAGGATGTGGACGCTATGATCGACGAGTTCTTCCGCCTCTACTTCGGTGCGGCCGCCAAGCCAATGAAGAAATTCTATCTCGAATTGGAAAACATCGCCACCAATCCGAAGAACTATCCCAAGCCGTACTACAAAAAGAACGCCATCGACTGGAAAAACGTCGCATGGACCACCCTGGGCACGGAACCGCGCATGAGGCAACTGGGCGCACTGATGGATCAGGCGCAAAAGCTGGCGCAGACGGAGCAGGAAAAGAAACGGGTCGGACTCTGGAACGATGCAATTTGGAAGTGGATGGTGGAGGGCCGCGCCGCGTATCTTGCCAGGCATCAGGGAAAACCGGTCGCAAAGTAACGGTGCGGTTTCTGCCGTGCGCCAAATTCGTCCTGCTCCCGTCCCATTTGTTAGGCTATCCGGAATTCCCCGCAAGGGGACCGGTGCCGAGAACAAGAAAGGGAACGCTGTAATGAAAATGCGCTTTGGGGTGTCTCTTGCCGTATTGCTCGCCTGCCTGTCTGCCGTCACGGCCGGGGCACAGCCTCCATCCGTTCCGCTTCGGGCGCCCGCCGTGCCGCTGGTGGCGGTGGACCCCTTCTTCAGCATCTGGTCGCCTGCGGACAAACTGACCGACGCGGCCACGGTCCATTGGACCGGGGCGCAGCATCGCCTGACCAGCATCATCACCATTGACGGTGCCCAGTACCGCCTGATGGGCGACGCGCCCAAGGAGGTGCCCGCGCTGGAGCAAACGGTATTGACGGTCATGCCCTGCGTGGTGACCTACCGCTTCGCAGGCGCGGGCGTTGCCGTAAACGTGTCCTTCATGACGCCGCTGCTGGCCGAAGACCTGATGATCCTGTCCCGCCCCGTG
>CAZOMH010000483.1:0-4137 GCA_964580415.1 uncultured Nitrospirales bacterium | reverse complement strand
CAGGACGCCGGCTTGATGTCGAAACGGCAGACCCGGTCGCCCGAGCACCAGCAGTCGATCTCTTTGACATTGAACTCGCGGCCGGTGTGCGCGCCAAGCAGCCCGGCGAGGAAGCCCTCGTCATAGGTGCATATTTCCTCGTCGCAAACGGGCAGCCCGGAACAGTCGAGGTCTTCCGCCACGGCCACGGTGAACGTCATGGCTGCGAGGTCCGCCTTTTCCACGCGGAGGATGCCGATCTTGAGGTTCTTCAGCGCCTCCTGCACATCGGCAATGAACTCATGAAACTCGCCGCGCCGGGTGACAACGTTTTCATAAAAGTGCGTGCCGGCATTTTTGCCGGCCTCATAGAAAACACGGTCCGCCACCCCGACGCCAAACTGCTTTATCAGCACATCCCTCAATGTAAACTGCATGAGACGGTAGACGGACACATCCGTCGTAAGGCCGAGATTGGGCCGTCCTTCCATCACGTTTCCCAGCATGGTCCAGTTGAAAAGGGAATCTTCGCGTTCTTCGGAAAACATGCCAATTCCTCCTGTTGTTTATGCCGCCTTGCCCGCATCAGCGGCAGTGCGTAATGATATACCCTGTACTCGGCGCATTGCATCCGCCCGGGTCTGCCCGCCGGACGCCCCCGCTCAGGAACAGGGGCCGTCATGAACGGAAAGCTGCGTATGCGGAGAACGCGCTCAGTCCGCACAAGCCAAAGGAAGGAGCAAGCACACCGCCCGGAACACCGAGGGCTTCCGTCGGCCAGGCGCGGCGGGCAGCGTCATGGGGGCCGTCGGCATACGCTGCGCGCCACGGCGCGCCTGCCCGTCACGTTTCACGGAACACAGGGTCCATTCGCCGCAGAATATCCCAATAGGCGCCGCGCGCACCGGCGCGGATGGCGCTGGCAAGCACGGAATTGTCGTTGTAGTTGTAATTGCCGTCGGGTTGTGCCGGGTCGGCGTGAAGAAAGCGTTTGTCTCCCGCGACGAGTTCCGTGACAACACGGTGTATGTCACCGCCGACACCGGCATCCACATAGAAGACGGGCCGAAGGAAGCTGTCATTGTCCCGCACGGCACCGTGCAGATGCGGGTTGTCGGCAATGGCGCCCCGTTGCCGGACGGTGCCGGCAAGCGGCGTATGCGGGTACACGCGCACGCCGCAGGAAAGGCCCGCGCGGTCGGGATTGACCTCCCGCATGAATTCAATCGCGGCGGCAATGGTTTCCCGGGTTTCGCCGGGACTGCCCAGGAGCATGTCGAACATGAGGGCCATGCCCGTTTCACGGACGGCGGCCGCGGCGGTTCGAATGGACTCCGGGCCGTAGTGACGGCCAAGCCGCTGGAGCATTGTTGCATCGCCATGGTCCGCACCGAAGTTCACGCCCGCACACCCGGCACGGGCCATGGCATGCGCCAGTTCCCGGTCAAACGGTGCGGGACTGGCGTAAACAAACCAACGGACCCGTTCCGCAATACCGCGCCGGACTATGGCCTCGCAGACGGCGCGCGCATGGTCGGGCGGCTGGTTAAACTCGCTGTCGCAAAAGTGGAAGACATTCACATCCTGGTCCAGCAGTTTGGCCATTTCCTGCGCCACCGCATCGGGCGGACGGAGTGAAACAGAGCCTCCCTTGGCGTTCGGTTCCACACAATAGATACAACGCTGGGCGCAACCGCGCTTTGTTTCAATGCCCGCCTGGCCGCCCTCTGCGAAATACCGCGGGTGATTTGCCAAGAAACGCTCCGGCGCGGGCCGCGCGCCAATGTCGCAGCGGGCAAGACCGTTCCGTCGGACCGTTCCGTCGGCATCGCAAAACACCGCGCCGGGCAGGTCCTGCACGGACATCTTGGCGGCAAGGCAATCGAGCAGTGCGGGAAGCGCGGTTTCACCGTCGCCGGCGATGCCAGCATCTGCACCGGTGTACTTGAGCACTTCGCATGGTGCGATGGAGAATCCCACACCGCCAAGAATGACGGGAGCGTTGGAAAGCGTCTTGATATGGCGCACGATCTCCGCCGTTCTCTCCAGGATGAAGTCCCGGCTGGCGAAATAGGCGTCATCGAGATTGCGAACGGTGACCGCGACGGCCATGGGCGCCGCATCGGAAAGAGTGTCCTGCAGGGCAACGCGCCAATCCCGGGCAAAGGCAAGGTCACACCAGACCACCCCGTAACCGGCTTCCAAGACCGCCTCGCCCACGAGTTCGAGGCCGAGCGGGGCGATGGGGGGCTTCATCAGGTTCGGATTGACGAGCAGGATGACCGGGCGCGGCATGTTGAAGTCCCCAACGCGGAAAAGCAGGGACAGACACGTCTCCGCTTTGCTCCGATTGCATCAGTCCCTGTTTTTCCGCGACAGACATATCTCCGCTCCGCCTGCGTCGGTCACTGTTTTTCCGCAGCCTCAACAGTTATCTTCTTTGCATTGTCGCGGTGGATGCGCAGAACCCCGGGCACGCCGTTGAACTCGCCGTACTGCCACACGGCAGGGGCGAGCGGTTGGCCGTCTGCAAGCACACGGGGTGTGAAGGTGATGCGCAGGATGTCATCCCCCGAAGACTCAAAGGTTTCATAGGCGATCCGCTTCGCGGCGTATTCCATTTGCGTGACCGTTCCGGTGCTGCCGAGCAGGTGGTCCTGGTCGGCCGGGGCCATGTCGGGCATGGCGGTCATACCGTCGAAGAAGTGCGGAAGGTAGTCGAAATAGGAATCGGAGAACCACGGGTCAATGTAACCCAGGCCCACGTAGTTCAGCGCGCGGTCGCCCTTGGAGTGGCGGCAGAAGGCGGAATAGGTGGACAGGGCAAAGGCGGCGCGCGCCTCTTCGCGCACCCTGGGATCGTTGCAGACACCGTACCAGAGCGCCACGATGGACGCATACCGCGCGGTATGGCTGCTCATTTCCCTAAAGCAGTTGTCCTGTTCGCAGATGCTCGTGGCGCCAAAACGCCTGGTCAGGCCGAAACGGTTGCGCACCCACTCAATCAATTCGGGAACCCGCTCCTTCAGGTCGGGAACACGGTCCGGGTGGCGGAGCATGTAACGGGCCGTTTCGAGGGGGCTCTGCTGGTTCATGTTGTCATGGTGGGAACCCACGTCCTCAAAGTATCCCGACCATTTGTTGTTCTTTATCGGATACTCGAGAATCCATTTCCAGATGAGGTCGCGCTTGGCGGCCAGGTCGTCCCTGTCTCCCGCGCCGAGCGTCGTCAGCGTGTCGAAAAACATAACGTACGGGACCATGTTGGCCGTGTAGGCGTCCATCACCCGGCCGGTCTTGAGGTTGACGCGGAACGGCAGCGGGGAGTGATCCGCATCGCCGGGTGCAACCTTGGCCGCGAGGGTCTTGGCAATCCCCAGCGCCGCATCGAGGTACTTCTGCTCGCCCGTGAGTTTGTAGAACCGCACATAGCCGTCGCCTGCCATGGCCATCTTGTCCGGCTCCGAGGTCTCGTCGTCATACACCCCGTCCGGCGTGTTGTCCTGCGTGCGCGGCACGCAGGCCCAAACCCAGTCCGCCGGTGTGTGGTACGACAGCACCCGGTCCACCAGCAGACCTATGCTCTTGAACGCGTCGTGGTCGCCCGTGTATGCGTAATACCGCGCCAGCATGTCCACGGCGTAGTAAACATTTCCCGCCTGGTTGTTCTGGTTTTCGCCAAAGCTTCCGTCCGGCTTGAGTTTCGACGTAATCAGGTAAAAAGGGTCGTCGCCATGAACCGTTTTTTCGGTGGGACAGTTCTTGATGTACTCCACACTGCCGCGAATGACGCGGTCGTATGCGGTCCAGGGCTGCAGCCTGTCCTGGTCGTCCAGCACGACCTCATGATCGCACAGCTTCTCCACGGCCGAAGCCGCGCCGCACAGCGCCAGCACGATTGCCAGCCAAGTTCCGATTTTGAAGACCATGTGCCGCCTCCTGTGTGGGTATTGGGACGGGAACCACCGTGGAAAGCCTATAACAACTGCCGGCCAAACACAAACTGCCCGCCTTTTCCTCACACAGTAGTACGCCGAAGTGAAGGCACAATCTCCGACAGAATCCGGAGGGTCCGGTCGACATCGGATTCGGTGTTGAACCTGCCCAGGGTAAGGCGAAGCGAACCCCGGGCACGCACGGGGTCGAAGCCCATGGCCA
>CAZOMH010000482.1:0-4143 GCA_964580415.1 uncultured Nitrospirales bacterium | reverse complement strand
GAAGGTGCGCGGTTTGTTTGTGGTGAAATGCATCTCCAGCCGACTTATGCCCCCTGTGTCTTCAAGGGGGGGCAAGATCGCGCTTCCTCGGGGATGTTTTGGCCGGGGACCATGCGCGTGATAGCATCAACGCCGGTTTTCACATTGACAAGAAAGGCTGCTGACCATGCGCGTAATTATGGTGTCCCGTCTTGCTGTTGTCACGGCGATACTCATTGCCGCCTGTTCTGGTGCCCTGCCCGCCTTGGCTGCGGATTCGGTCCCGTCGGCCATCGAGAAGCTGGACCCCAATTTCGCCGCCAAGGACACGAGCGGCGAATGGCTGTGGTATGACGCCCAAAAACTGACCGTGGAGGGAAAAGGCTGGGCCGACACGGACCGGTTCTATGATCGCCTGCCCGCCCGGGCCAAGGGGGGCGTGCCCGACCCGGTGTGGAGTCTGAGCAGGCATTCGGCGGGGATATGCGTCCGGTTTGTTACGGATGCGCCAAAGATTTCGGCACGGTGGAAAGTGCTCAATGAAAACCTTGCGATGCCGCACATGCCGGCCACGGGTGTGAGCGGACTGGACCTGTATGTCAACGACGACGGCCTGTGGCGCTGGATTGGCAACGGTCGGCCGACCGGGCAAACCACCGAGGCGGTGCTGGCTTCGGGTATTCCGGAGGGCGCGCATGAGTACACGGTGTATTTGCCGCTGTACAACGGCACGGAATCACTGGAGATCGGTGTGGCCCCAACAGCGGCGCTTTCCAAAGCGCCCGCGCGTGCGGCCGGAAAGGACAAACCGGTGATTTTCTACGGCACGTCGATCACGCACGGAGGGTGCGCCTCGCGTCCGGGGATGGCGTATCCGTCCATCTTGGGCCGGCGCCTGGACCGCCCGGTGATCAACCTTGGTTTTTCAGGCAACGGAAAGCTGGACGCGGAAATGGGCAAGTTGATTGCTGAAGTGGATGCCGCTGCGTATGTGCTGGACTGCGCGCCCAACATGCCGCCCGAGATGATTACCGAGCGCACCGAGCCGTTTGTTGCCGCGCTGCGCACCGCGCGGCCCGACACCCCCATCGTGCTGGTCGAAAACATCGCCTATCAGGCGGGGGCGTTTCTTCCTGGGGCAAAGGCATCCTATACCGACAAGAACACCGCCTTGCGCGCGGCCTATGAGCGGCTGACGGAGAAGGGAATTCAGGGTCTGTCCTATGTGCCCGGAGAAACACTGCTCGGCGCGGACGGTGAGGCCACCGTGGACGGCACCCATCCGACCGACTTGGGATTCCAGCGTATCGCCGATGCCCTGGAACCGGCGCTTCGCAATGCGTTGGAAAAGTAGCCCGCCCACTCTGGCGGGCGAGAACCCGCTGCGTGCGTCTCAGCCCGCACTCTCGGACATTTTGGACAGCCGCATGAAGCAGGCCGCCGCGACAGCCAGCTCTCCCATCACCATGACGAATGCACAGGGGCCCAGCGTGGCGTAGTCCGCAAGCACTTCGCGTGAAATTCCGAACTTGTTGCCGAACGCCACGAAGTAGTCCAGGTCGTATCCGGCGGCGTGGTGCATGGAATAGTTGCCGGTGATTGCGGCGCACCAGAGGACATCGTGGACATTGGACGCGGCGCAGCCCAGTCCAAAAGCGCCCAGCATCACCAGTCCGAGGGAAGACGCCTCAACGGTGCCACCCTGAAGCCGATACGCGGATGCCCATGCGGCACCCGCGAGGAACGGCAGCGCAACGGGTATTCCCAGGAACGCGGAGAACATGAACATCCACTCCAGCGTTTCGTTTGACAGTGACCAGTGCGGCTTGTCCACCATGGTGAGGCACAGGGCCAGGATGACGAAACCGGGAATCACGCAGGCCCAGAAGACCGTTCGCGCGGGGATTTCAAAGTTCCAGCCTTCGATGGTGATGCTGTAGGCCATCCACGCGATAACGCCGTAAAAGATTATAAACGCCAGGCACATCCCGGAGGTTTTTCCGTACGCATCCAAGATTATCGCCAACTGCACACCCATGACGGTTCCTCTATTTTGTTTCGTGGTTCTTTGGGACGCGCTATCTTATGCATGAAGGGGGTGGCAAGACAAATCCCAAACCCGGACTGGCCGGAAGGATTTGGAACGAGAAAGCCCCATGTGGGAATATAGTATAGAGTTCGAAATGTCGGACAAGTGCGTATATTGTTGTGGTTGTGGTGTTCGTTCTATTTCATATTTTGTAATCAAGCCATCATTGAAGGAGTAGTAAGTCATGATGCGGCGCGGGTTTACACTAATAGAATTGTTGGTGGTTATCGCCATAATTGGCATTTTGGCGGCGATACTGTTGCCGGCGTTGGCCAGGGCGCGGGAATCTGCGCGCCGGTCGAGCTGCCAGAACAACCTGAAGCAACTTGGGGTTATCCTAAAGATGTATGACGGCGAATCGGGGGGGCTCTTTCCACGGGTACACGGCGACGAATCGTGGGGAGACACGGCTCCGGCAAGCTGTGTGGGCGCCATAACCGCCAGCGCTTCAAGTTCCCATGTGGCTATTTTCTCACCGAACATGCGGGCTATTTATCCAGAATATCTTACGGACCCCAAGGTTTTGCTGTGTCCATCCGATCCCGACGCCTCCAAGAGCAATCCCTATGGACAACTCTCGGATGCCCCGGGCCAGTCCTGTCCCTACCGGGGGGAAATATCCAACGGCAACGTGAGCTACATGTATTTCGGGTTTGTTCTGAACAAAACAGGGAGTTCCGACCCGACCCTTAAGTCGGACCTTCTGGGGCTTACGCCCGCCGTTTCGGTCTATTCCCAATTTGCCTATCTTCTTCTGGCTCTCACCAATAACCCGCTTAATCCGGGCGGGGTGTTCTCGGACGGAGATCCGACGAATGACGGCGCACTCAATAATGACGTCGATAATGCGACGGCAAACAACATGATTGCCGCGCTGTCCACCCCCGCCAACCAGCCTCTCGGAAACAGTGGCGGCACCACCATCTACCGCCTTAAGGAAGGCATCGAGCGGTTTCTGATTACCGACATCAACAATGCCGGAGGGGCTGCAATGGCCCAAAGCAGTTTGGCCGTGATGTGGGACAATGTTGCCGGTGACATGGGCACTGGAACACAGTTTAACCACGTGCCGGGAGGCGCAAACGTGCTTTACATGGACGGCCACGTGGAGTTCATCCGCTATCCGAACGGCTTCCCGGCCAGCAGGGAGTACGCCGGTCTGGGCGGGCTCTTCTAGACAAAAAGAACGCCCCCCGCGATGTTGTCGCGGGGGGACGAATTGCCCGGGAAGGGGGGGGCTTAGAAGGATATTTCCGTCTGGGCGTAGAAGTAGTCGTACTGCGGGTCGTACTTCTCTTCGCCGCCAAGGATACCCGTCTGCTGGTACCAGTCCGAACCGAAGAAGTGCGCATAACCGGCGGTGAAGGCAAGGTCTTCACTGTAGTGGTAGGTGCCGGCAAGGTTCACTTCCCATCCCCAACTGGTCTGCTTGCCGATGTTCTGTTCGAGGTCCAGATACTTGCCGGCAAGGCTCACCGTGGTGCATTCGGTCGGGGAGACCTGCACGCCAAGAGCGTACCCAATCACGTTCGTCGCATTGGAGTTGAGGTCGATGAACTCACTGTACTGGACGTCCGAGAAGAGGCGGTTGAAGGGCAGGGTTCGGTCATTGGACCAGCAGTTGTTGTCCGCATCGCCGCCACCGTAGTAGGCGAAGAGGGCGAACACGCGGGGCTGCCATGCCACGTCGAAGGTGTAACCCACGATGGCTTCGCCGCCGAAGTTGTCGTAGTCAACGTCGGCTTCGCCGAAGCCGAACGGGCAGGCGGACGGCTGACCGTCCACATTGCCAAACTGATACGCCACTTCTGCTTCGAAGTCAAAACTGCCGAGCTTGCCCGATCCGCGGAGGCCAAGGGTGTGGATGTCGATGTCCTGGCCAACCACTGTGTTGTCCTGGACATAGAGCCAGTAGGCGTCGAGGGTGACATCTTCAATGCCGAGGTAGCTGCCGTAGATGCCGTACAGGTCGGTGTCGCCCTTGCCGAAGTTCTGGAAGGACTCGGCAAGCTTGGCGGCAAAGGCGTCAACCTTGAACTGGTCGGTGGCGTAACCCAGGCGGATCGCGTCAAAGG
>CAZOMH010000481.1:0-4147 GCA_964580415.1 uncultured Nitrospirales bacterium | reverse complement strand
CAAAATAGTCGATGGCGTTTCCAAGACCATTCTCAACCAGGACGGAATTGATTTGCGCCAGGGATGCCATGACATCGCCATCGAAAACATCACGGGATATACGGGCGACGACCTTGTGGCGCTCACGAACATACTGCACGACGAGCGTCCGGCGGGCAGCATGATTTCCACAATGGTCAGCGCAGGAAACAACCGTGGCGCGGGACTGGACGATATCCGCAACGTGACACTGCGCAACGTGCGGGGTTATTGCGCGGGCGGGCATCATATTGTCCGCTTTCTAAATGCAAGCGGGCTGAAGATACACGATGTCATTCTTGACGGCCTCATCGACACGTCGGGCTCCGGAAAACGCTGCCGGGCCGCGGTAAAAATCGGCGACAGCAACCCAAAATGGGGCGGCGTCACGCCATTGGGCGACACCTACCGGATATTTGTCGGCAACATCATGAGCCGGGCCGAACACACTATCCTGATTGCCGGTTCGCTGTCCGAGTCGGTGATAACGAATGTGATTAAGTACGATGCTCCCGGCGACCCGATTACTTACGACTCCGGAGTGGAAAATGTCCGCAACGTCGAAATTTCAAATGTCCGCACGATGAACGTTCCCGCGGAGTAAACGGGGAGCGCGGAGGCTTTTGTCCTGCCGGGAGGCTTGGGTGCCCCTCCCCCGCTCCCGTTGAAAGGCCGTTTTCAAATCGGGTTCCCGCCGGTACGCCCGGCGTCGTCCGGAATGCGCCGCGCATTGGACGAAGACTTGCGGGACAGGGGAACCGTGGTTCCCGATTCAGCCCGTGGAGCGGGTCTGTGTCAAATGTTGCCGAGAGCCGCTATGGCATCTTTCAAGACGGATGCGGACGCGGCCAGCGAGGCACGTTCCGCGGGTGTCAGGCTGGATTTCACAATATGTTCGGCGCCTTTTTCGGTAACGATGCAGGGAAGGCTTAGGCACACATCCGTCAACCCGTATTCACCGTCCAGCATCGTGGAGACGGTGAGAACACTCCTTTGTCCGCGCAGGATGGAGCCGACAATGCGCACGAGCGCCAGGCCCACGGCAAAACAGGTGGCCCCCTTGTAATCGATGATGTGGTAGGCCGAATTGCGAACCTCCTGCTCGATGATGTTCTTTTCTTCAGCCCAGCCGCGGCAGTTGCCGCAGACAGGGCAGTACTCCCCGATTTGCATTCCCGCCACGTGCGTCAGGGACCATGCGGCAAATTCGCTGTCGCCGTGCTCCCCGAGAACATAACCGTGGACGTTGTGCGCGTCAATGCCGCAGTGCCTGCTCAAAAGGCTTCGAAAGCGGGCGGTGTCAAGCACAGTGCCCGAACCCAGCACCCGGCCCCGCGCCCAGCCGGTCTTGCGCGCGGCAACATAGGTCAGGATGTCAACCGGGTTGCTGACAACAAGCAGGACGGCGTTTGAACCCGACTTGGCAATGTCGCCGGTCACGCTTGCCATGATGCCGGCATTTCTGCGAAGAAGCTGGAGGCGCGTCTCGCCGGCGGCCTGTCTTGTGCCTGCGGTCATCACTATCACATTGGCGTCGGCGTAGTCGTCCGGCTTGCCGACATAAATGTGGACCGGGGGAAAGAAGGGCTGGCCGTCGGCAAGGTCAAGCACCTGTCCCTTGGCCAGGTCGTTGTTTTGATCCACGAGGGCGATTTCATCGGCGAGACCGCTTTGGGCGAGGGCATAGCAGAAGGTCGCCCCCACAGAACCCGCGCCCACAACAACGACCTTCCGGGAACCCGCGGTTTCAGTATGCATGTTTCCAAATCTCCCTGTCGCTTGCGCCGGCCTCCACCGTGGAGAACCCGTTACACTCGGGCATGCGTCTCCCTTGCCGCGCGCTCTTTGCGGCACCACGCCATTATACCGCATGGTCGGGCAGGCGGTCATGATACTGCCTGCCGGTTCACAACATCACACGCCGGGATGCACAAGCCGGAGTGGGGTCAATCTTCGTCCGTTCGGTTGACAGGCGTTAGCGGACGTCCCGGTTGGATTCTTTCGTGCAGACCAGCGCGATGAGCGTGATCAGGGCCGCACCAGACAGGTAGGCGCCTACAGAGGCTAGTCCGTAGTTCTTCGCCAGCGAGACGGCAATGTAGGGCGCGAGCGATGCGCCAAAGATTCCGGCGAGGTTGAACGTCAATGACGCACCCGTAAACCGAACCTCCGCGGGGAAGAGTTCGGAGAGCATGGTTCCGAGCGGTCCATAGCTCATTCCCATCAGGCCGAGACCAAGGCACAGAAAGCAGGTTATAAGGATGGGGCTTCCGGAGCCGAACATGGGCAGCATCAGAAAGCCGAACAGCGCGATGGCGGTCGTTGCGGCCATGAGTGCGCGGCGCCGTCCAACGCGGTCTGCCAGAACCGCGGAAACCGGTATCGCCGCACCATAAACCAGTGTGGCGGCCAGTTGCATCCGCAGGAATGCCGGACGCGTGTAGCCGAGCATGGTGGTGGCCCAGCTTTGGGTGAAAACGGTCGTGAGATAGAAGAGTGTGAACGTTGTCATTGCGACAAGCACGCCGAGGACAAGCGCGCGCGTGTGCCGCGCGGCCACGGTTACCGTCGGAATCTTCACCCGGCGGTTGCTCTTCAGCACTTCTTCGAAGGCGGGGGTCTCGGTGATTCGGAGCCGCACATACAGGCCAAAGAGAATGAGTGCGGTGCTGGCGAGGAAAGGAAGACGCCATCCAAAACTGTAAAACTGCGCGTCCGTGAGCGATTCGCTCAGCACCAGGAAAAAACCGCTTGCAAGCACAAACCCTATGGGCGACCCCAATTGGGGGAACATGCCGTACCACGCGCGTTTTTCCGGGGGCGCGTTTTCCGTGGCGAGCAGCACGGCCCCGCCCCATTCCCCGCCAAGGCCCAGTCCCTGCCCAAGGCGGCAAAGCGCCAACAACAGCGGAGCGGCCGTTCCAATCGCGGCATAGGTGGGCAGCAGACCGATGGCGACTGTTGACAGTCCCATGGTCAAGAGCGCGGCCACCAGGGTTGCCTTGCGCCCGATGCGGTCGCCAAAATGGCCGAACACGGCCGACCCGATTGGCCGCGCGAAGAACGCAATGGAAAAGGTCGCCAGCGATTCGAGAGTCCCGGCTGCCGGGTCGGCGCGGGGAAAGAACAGCTTTGGAAACACCAAAACCGCCGCGTTGGCGTAGATATAGAAATCGAAGAACTCGATAGTCGTCCCGATCAGGCTGGCAAGCAGGACAAGCACAACCGGGTTTCGCGGTGTCTTTTCGCCGGTCGATTCGTGCATTGTGTTTCCTTTGTGCGTTTTGGCAACAACAAACAGGGGACCGCAGCGGACAACTGCAGGTCCGAAGCCGTCCGGGCGGTTCCCGGGGGGTCCATGCGGCCTCTACCTTGCGTCGTCCCGGGAAAATGTCTGATCGGCGCGAACGGGCAGAATGACGGCGCTGGGATGGTCCCTGTCCATGAATACGGTATTGTGCGCCACGCGCAGGTTGTCTTCGTCGGGAAAATCGTCTCCAGTATTCGGATTCTTCTCAAAGCGGGGATAATTGCTGCTGGAGACCTGCACCCCAATCCTATGGCCTGTGTTGAGGACCAGGCTGATGGACCATAGGTCAATGTCCAGTTTGGTGATTTCGCCCGGCGCGGGGGGCTCTGCCTTTTCGTAACCGTTGTGAAATTTAAGGCGGCGGATGCTGTCAAGCATGAGAATCTCCCTGCCGTCGGGATATATATCCACAAACTTGGCCGTAAAATCCGTGTCGGGCGCGTCCGTGGAGACGTAGAGGATTACATGCACATTGCCGGTGATTTCCACCGGCTGTGTCAGCGGAGCGCCGGCAAAACGAAGCACATCCGGGCGCGAGCTGACCCCGCGCTGGTCAAAAGGACCGGCCGGAATGGTCAAGTTCTGTCCGCCTTTGCTTGGACAGGGATTCTTTGGGTCATAAACGTATGTCGCGGCCCCCGGCGTGTCGGGAGCCGTGGCGGCCAGGGTTCCGCCCTGAACAAGGTAGCAGGGTGTCGGCATTGCGGCGAACGGCGGCCAGTCATTGGCGGTGCGCCATTCGTTTCCCGGAGCATTGTCGTCGCCCACATCGCCCAACGTGTAATAGTTGACCGCCGGTTCGGCCATGATGCCGTTCTG
>CAZOMH010000480.1:0-4148 GCA_964580415.1 uncultured Nitrospirales bacterium | reverse complement strand
GCAGCGGGTATGATCGACCACAGCGTACACCTTCTCGATGGGAGTGATCATCTTGTCCAGTTTCTCAGGAGAGACATCGATCGCTGCTGCAACTTTCTTGCGCAGGTTGAAGAGGTTCGTTCCCGAGATGTCCATGAGGCCGGCAAATTTTGCGTTCAGCGCAAGGATGCGGGTGTAGTCCGGGTCATCGAGTTTGTGTGCGAGCCCGGCCGAGTTCATGACATGGCTGACCATCTGGCTGACCATCGCCCCCGCATGCAAATCCCTCCTGCTGGCATCCCGCGTGCTCAAGCCCGACGGAACTCCCGTTTCGGACAACACCTTTTTCATAGCCGGTCCGTCCACTTCCCGGGAGTTGGGTTCCGGGACCGGCATGGATTCAATCGCCGCGCAGGAAGAGCAGTACCTGGGACTCCTCTTCTCCGAACACCCCAGCGAACTGCTGCGCGCCCTGTCCTGGAAAGGGCGCATGCAGCAGCAGTTGCCAGCGGGACTGTTTGAGGGCACCGTTTCCAAATCGACCCGGGTATTCACAGGCGGCAAGAGCGCGGTGGATTTGTGGGCTTCCGACCCCGACAAAGGCCTCGCCCTCTTTGAGTTGAAGACGGCGGAGAACTGCAAGATTGGGGCTATATCCGAACTGTTCTTCTGCACCTCCCTGATTCGGGACCTCGCCAATGGCGTCTTCCGTTTCAAAGGCGATGCAAAGACAGAACAATCCGTTCGCGGTGCAAAAACCGTCAGCGGCTTCCTTGTGTCCAGCCGCATTCATCCGCTGCTGGATGACAAAGAGCTCTTCAATATGCTGAACCGCGCATTCGCTTCACAGGGCATGGAGTTTGGCTATATCGAGTATAATGACGACCTTCGTGTAAAACGGGTCCTGTAATGCACGGGCCGTGTCCCCGTGTGGGAGGGGACCGTATTGAGGCGTTCCTCTGAGTCTTTCATTGCCATCCAAGGGCAGTACAACGCATTTTTTGATCTGTCTTGCGCCGTGCCGGGTGTTGGCAGGGACCATTCTTTCCGTGGTTAAACTGCTTCTCTTTGGTTGCGGCCATTGGCCGCACCGTGCTCTTTGCGGCCGGTTTCTCTTTGTCTCGCGACCGCATGGATCACAAAACACAAAGGAGACCGCGGGAGAACTGCAAGCCCCGGATTCAGCATTGAATGTCGAACAACAGAAAACCCGGTACGGCATTCATCTCACACCGCACCGGGCCTTTTCTTCTGGATTCTGGATTCTGGATTCTGGATTCTGGATTCTCTGCTTCTGCCTCAGACCGTCACGTGCCTGATCGTGTCATAACCGTAGGAGTTAATCGTGGGCAGGTCGGAGTAGCCCATGAGGTGCAGATCGACGGCGCGGGCCGCCTCACGGCCCTCGTGGATGGCCCACACCACCAGCGACTGTCCGCGGCGGGCGTCGCCCGCCACGAACACACCGGGCCTGCTCGTGGCGAAATTCTTGCCTGCCTTGATACCCATGCCGAAGCGGTTCTTTTCGAGTTCAAGGTCGAGGTCGGAAACAAAGGTGCCCGTCTCGGGCTGGGTAAAGCCCATGGCAATCAACACCAGGTCGCACTCGATGCGCTTTTCGCTGTCGGGAATCTCGGTCATGGTGCGGCGGCCGGAGGCGTCGCTCGCCCATTCAACCCGCACGGCGCGCAGGGCGCGCACGTTGCCGTTGCCGTCGTCGACAAATTCCTTCGTGTTGACGCACCACTCGCGGCAGTCGCCGCCCGAAGCCTCTTTGTGGCTCGACGAGGTGCGCAGTACAAAGTCCCACTGGGGCCAGGGGTTTTCGAGGGCGCGGCACGCGGGCGGTTTCGGGAAGAGTTCGATGTTGAGCACCGACTTGCAGCCCTGGCGGATGGCAGTGCCGACGCAGTCGGAACCGGTGTCGCCGCCGCCGATGACCACGACGCGCTTGCCGGCCGCCGTGATTTCGGGACCGCTGACCGGCTTGCCGAGCAGGCGGCGGGTCTGCTGCGTGAGAAATTCCATGGCCGTGTGGATGCCGTTCAGGTTCGCCCCGGGAATGTTCGTCCCCTCGAAGGTGCGCGGCTTGGTCGAGCCGATGGCGACGACGACGGCGTCATACTGTTCCAGTTCGGACGCGGGCACATTGCGCCCCACTTCGCTGTTGCAGCGGAATTCGACGCCCTCGGCGCGCATCTGTCCGACGCGGCGGTGTACCACATTCTTGTCGAGTTTGAAATTCGGAATGCCGTACATGAGCAGGCCGCCCGGCTCGTCGGAGCGCTCATACACCACCACGGCGTGGCCGGCACGGTTGAGCTGCTGTGCGGCGGCCAGTCCCGAAGGTCCCGAACCGACTACAGCAACGCGCTTGCCGGTGCGGCGCGCGGGCGGCTGGGGCGTGATGCGCCCCTTGGCCCAGCCGCGGTCGGCAATTTCGCGCTCGATCATCTCGATGGCCACAGCCGGGTCGATGATGCCAAGCGTGCAGGCGCTCTCGCAGGGCGCCGGGCACACGCGGCCGGTGAACTCCGGGAAGTTGTTCGTCGAGTGCAGAATCTCGAGCGCCCCGGCCCAGTCACCATCCTTCACGCGATCATTAAAATCGGGAATCTGGTTGCCGAGCGGACAGCCGCTGTGGCAGAAAGGCACACCGCAGTTCATGCAGCGGTACGCCTGCTGCTGGAGCCGGTCGGGCGGCAGCGAGTTTATGATCTCGTTGAAATCGTGAATCCGTTCCTCGGGGGAGCGCGGATCGGCCAGCTCGCGCTGGAATGTCATGAATCCTTTGGACTTATCTGGCAGCATTGGTCGTCTCCAACTGCGCCCGCTCCGCCATGACACGCGCATAGTCGCGCGGCATCACACGGATGAAGCGTTTGATTTCCTCGTCCCAGTTTTCGAGAATCTGCCGGGCCACGGGACTGTCCGTGTACTGGACGTGCCGCTCGAGCATGCGGCGCAGCTCGGGCAGGCTCTTCTCGTGCAGGGGTTTCAGGTCAACCATTTCACGGTTGCAGCGGGCGGCAAAAGTGCCGTCCGCGTCGTGGACAAAAGCAATACCGCCGCTCATGCCGGCGGCAAAATTGCGGCCCGTGGGTCCGATAATGGCGGCCCGGCCGCCGGTCATATACTCGCAGCCGTGGTCGCCCACGCCCTCGACGACGGCCCATGCTCCGCTGTTGCGCACACAGAACCGCTCGCCGCCAAGGCCGCGGAAATAGGCCTCGCCGCTGGTGGCGCCGTAAAGCGCCACATTGCCGACCACCATGTTGTTTTCGGGAACGATGGGGCAAATCTCCGGCGGACGGACGATTATCTTGCCGCCCGACAGGCCCTTGCCGCAATAGTCGTTCGCCTCGCCGGTCACGTTCAGCGTGACACCCTGGATGGCAAAGGCACCGAAACTCTGTCCGGCGATGCCGTTGGCGTCGATCCAGACCGTGTCTTCGGGAAGCGTTCCGGTGTACATGCCCAGCTTGTGGCGGCGGGTCAGTTCGCTCGACAGCATGGTGCCGACCGTGCGGTGTACGTTGCGGATGCTGATGGAGAACCGGACCGGCTCCCTGCGCTCCAGCGCGGGGGCGGCCAGCTTCATGATCTCGTGGTCGAGCGCCTTGTCGATGCCATGGTCCTGCGTCTTGCTGCAGTGCAGCGTGGAACCCTCCCAGGGCTTGGCGTTGTACAGGATGCGCGAGAAGTCGAGGTCCTCGGCCTTCCAGTGCTCGGGAAGCGGATTGAACTCGAGCATGTCGGCCCGGCCAATCATCTCGTTTACGGTGCGGAAACCGAGCTTCGCCATGATGCCGCGCAGTTCCTCGGCGACGAAGAAGAAGTAACGCACCAGGTATTCCGGCTTGCCGTGGAACTTCTTGCGGAGTTCGGGGTCCTGCGTGGCCACACCCACGGGGCAGGTGTTCAGATGGCACTTGCGCATCATGATGCAGCCGCTGACAATGAGCGGGGCGGTGGCGAAGCCGAACTCGTCGGCGCCGAGCAGCGCGCCGACGGCGACGTCGCGGCCCGTCTTGAGCTGGCCGTCCACCTGCACCCGGATACGGTCGCGCAGATCGTTCTCGACCAGCACCTGGTGTGTCTCGGGCAGGCCCAGTTCCCAGGGCAGGCCCGCATACTTGACCGAACTGAGCGGCGAGGCGCCGGTGCCG
>CAZOMH010000479.1:0-4152 GCA_964580415.1 uncultured Nitrospirales bacterium | reverse complement strand
TTTCCCCGCCCAGAATCCATTCGGGGTGGTTCTGCGTGAGCCAGGTGCCCTCGGCCACACGCTCCGGCTCGAACCAGACCAGAATCTTGACGCCCTTCTCATGGGCGTGCGCGCTGACGGGCTTGAAGCCGTCGGGGAAGCGTTTCGGGTCCACCTCCCAGGTGCCCACCTGCGGCCAGCCTTTTTCCTGGATGTACCAGCCCGCATCCATCCACCAGTAGTCGAGTTTTATGCCCTCTTCGGCGTACCGGTCAATGAACATGATCTGCTTGTCCGCGTCGGCCTTGATCATCTCTTCATAGGCGCGTGAACTGGACGCCTCCACGATGGGCCGGGGAAGCCTGCCGCCGGGCCGGGGCATGCTGTGCGCCATCATCCAGCGCCGCCAGATGTTCTGCGCGCGGTTCCAGTCGCCTTTCCAGAACTGGAGCACGATCAGCGGCGAGCGCACTTCCTCGCCGGGCAGCAGCTTGAAATGTGTCAACTCCTGGCCCGCCGTGATGTGCAGCCCTTTCCCCGCATCGCGTGTGAAATCCGCCGCCCACTGGCCCGGCCAGCCCACCACGGCAATCAGCCCGTCCTGCGCGGTCGACTCAATGTTGAAGTAGGACATGTCGGTATTGGTCGGCCGCCCGCCGGCCGCGCCGATACGCTTGGTGCTGTTTGCCCCCAGTTTCGTTTCCAGCGGGCCGTAGTCGTTGCCGTTTGCCGGAGAACCCACGTTGTGGTGCAGTGTGAACTCGCCCGCATCGCCCCGCTCCATGCCCAGTTCCAACGCCTGGATATTCTCCAGGATCGGTGTGTCGGACGTGCCGGTGTTCTTAAAGTAAAGTGTCCACTCCACCGTCGGGAAATCCAGATACTCGACCGCCTCGCAGCGCAGTTCCAATCCGGTCTTCGGGTCGGTGTGGGTTGTTTTGTGCAGGGTCCGCGTATCGTCGAGTTTTGTCGATGCGCGCATGATCTTCCACGCCGGAAGCAGTTTGCCGGAGGGCTTGCCGCCGTACACAAACGAAAACGGCGGCGTTTCGCCGTCCAGCACCACGGGACCGCCCGCCATGGGCAGTTCGTCCAGCCAGACTGTGCCGCCGTCGGCGAGTGTCACCCTGGCGTCGGCCCAGTCCCCCTGGTCGCACGAGATGCCGTCGCCGCCGTCGCCGATTTCCAGGACGAAGTCCAAGGCACCCGCCAGGCCCACCGATACCGGCACGCCCGGCTGACCGCCGCCGCGCATCAGCTCGGACTGGTACAGCGTCTTGCCGTCGGCGCCCACCGAGAAGATGACGGAGCCGCCGCCGCCCGCGGTGTTGTCGTTCTTGTCCACGCCAACCACAGCGGTGAAGGTCTTGCCTGGGCCCGGCAGGCGCACCAGGATTTTGCTCACCGCGTGGCAGAAAAGGCCCCGGCTGTATTCGGCATCCCCGAGATGCATGGCCCTGCCGAAGCGGCCGAATTTTTGCACCGGGTCATGGTTGGCCAGCACCTCCAGTGACGGCACGGCGGGCGTCGGAGCCGCACCCGCGAATTTCACCTGCGCCCATTGGCGCGCCGAGGCGAGTTCGTCGGGGTCCGGGGTGACGCCCCACGCGGCGCAGGCCGCGATGCAGACCATGCCCGCCGTTCGCAACAACACAGCGTGACCGTTCATGTTCCTGTCTCCCGTTCCAGTCCTGGAAAAGCGTTTCGAAAAAACTGTCCGGGGCGGTTCTCGACCGTCCGGGAATCTGTTCAGCATTATAGAGGTCCGCGCTTTCCATTCCCAGTGTGGAAGAAAGGGGGCATGCGAAGTTGCCGCGGACAGAAGAAGTGATTATGATGATGCACCATGGAGCACGGGGGTGTTCCCCGTGGCCCAATGACAATGGCCATCAGAAACGGGAGAGACTGTCCATGGGCGACAAAGGCAAGAAGGACAAGGACAAGGGGCAGAAGCAGAAGGCCGCCAAGCAGGTGCCGGCCAAGGCCAAGCCCGCAGCCACCGATGCGGGGGCCAAGAAGAAATAACGCCCGGATACCTTCGGGCCTGACCCTTTGAAAGGGCATCAATGAAAATCGGCCGGGCACCCGTCAGGGCGCCCGGCCGAAACATGTCACGGGGAGGGGGACTGGGGACTAGTAGCGGCGGAAACTGCTGCTGCCGCCACCGCTGCCGCCGCGCGAGTCACTGCGCGGTCCGCGGCTGCCCTCTTCCTTCGGGCGGGCTTCATTGACCTTCAGCGCGCGGCCGTCAACATCGCGGCCGTCAAGCGCCTGAACGGCGGCCTGGCCTTCGGCGGCATTGGCCATCTCGATAAAACCAAAGCCGCGCGAGCGGCCGGTTTCACGGTCGGTGACGACGCGGGCCGACGACACCTGGCCGTAGGCTTCAAACGCCTCGCGGAGGGACTCTTCTTTGGTGGTGAAGGACAGATTGCCCACGAAGATATTCATGCATCAACTCCTGTTGTTTTGGGCTTCACGCCCAAGTGTTAAACTCGGTCGGTTCAGCACAAACAGGGGTCGGGGGCATTTTCATGTAACTCAGACACCAGAGGAGCTGATCGACGTGTGTGAATTGGGATACGCAAACGGCGCATCCCAGAACACTAGAACACTATAACATAATTTTCTCTATTTCACAAATTATTTATTGCGGCGGGTTTACGCACTCTGAAGGCGCCGCGCCGCAGGGAGCGGGAGCGCCGGCATTCTTGTGTAACCGGGCCGGGGAACATCTTTAAGAACATAAAGCACCCTGCGGGGGAACACGCATTTGACCTCGGCACCCCCAACTAATATCCCGCCTGCTTCCTCCACCGCGGCTGTTCAAGGCACCTGTAAAGTTGCTCTTTCTCCGCCGTGCTTCACCCCGTCCGCGCCTGCATAAAGTTCCGTTGTGCCGTGTAAGTTGCTGACACGCAATATGTTGTGCGGCATGTATTTCAGCGAAAAACAAATGTTTACAAATCGTGAGGAAAACGTTAAGATGCTTTCTGGCATTGCGGAAGAGCCCGGTCGCGTACGCGGCGGGTCCGCCCACCAGTGGGCGCGCGGTGCGCAAGGGTTCCAGACGTCATACCGAAAGGAGCAGTAATGAGCCATCGGCAAATCCTGGTGACAGAACGGGATCGTGTGACGATTGAGAAGCGAATTGGTTTGATAACGGGGGGAATAGATCAGGATTCTTGGGAATCCGTGCGTCATCTCCACGATGAACTCGACGGGGCCACGGTGATCTGCGACAACCAGATGCCCGAAGACGTGGTTACCATGAATTCAAGCGTGGTTTTGCTGGACCTGGACACCGGCAGCCAGCGGCTTTGCACGCTGGTGTACCCCGGTTACTTCTCGGGAGCGCCGGACCGGGTATCGGTGCTCACTCCGCTGGGCACCGCGCTGCTGGGCGCGCGCATCGGCACCGAGATTGAATACGAGTCTTCCAAGGGCTTCAGGCGGGTCAAGGTTATGGACATCGTCTACCAGCCGGAGGCCGCCGGCCACCCGCTGTGATCTGAAGCGGGTGGCTGTTTGACGACGGCACGAACGCTCCTTCGGGACGGGGATTGATGTTGGTTCCTGCGCCTGCGGGGGAAGGTGTGCCCCCGTCCATGGCGCGTCAAGACCGATAGTTTTAGCCGTGCCCGCTTTTACGGCGGGTGCGGCTTTTTGCGTCTCTTTGCCGGACGGGGGCGTCTGTCCTTACGGCATGGTCACCCATGCGCCTGCAACGCACTTGGCCCCGAGCTTCTGGCCGGCCGACGACTGTCTGACCGCGTCAAAATCGGCCCCGGCCGCGGGCAGTTGGAACACCCCGCCCGCGGTGGCGCGGCGCAGCCGTTCCATGGCGTAGATGCTTTCGACGGTGGACACGCTCACGCCCTGGTCACTGTTGAGCCGGGCGATCTCGTTGTAGAGCGCCTTGCGGTCCTTGTTTTCCTCGGAGAGCAGCTTCTGCGCCGCGTTGCGTTTCTCCGCGTCCTTGGTCTCGTCGCAATCGCGCAATTCCACGTAGCCGCGGTTCGACTCGCCCAGGCATCCCCCCTGTTTGAGCCGTTCGATTTCCGGATTGCGCTGGCGCATCCTGCCCGCGATTTCCGCCACCAGCGGCGACGCGGTCACTTTCAGTGTGTCGGCATAGGCGACCTGAACAGGGTTGAATGTGTCGATGGCTCG
>CAZOMH010000478.1:3918-4161 GCA_964580415.1 uncultured Nitrospirales bacterium | reverse complement strand
GAGATTTTCGGCCTGCTTGGTCCCAACGGCGCCGGCAAGACAACAACGGTAAAGATGATTTCGGGGCTGGTCCGCCCCGACAAGGGCGTCGTGCTGGTGGACGGGCTCAACGTCGAGAAGAAGCGCAAGCAAATCCTGAAACAGGTCGGCGTGGTGCTCGAAGGCACCCGCACGAGCATGTGGCCGCTCACGCCCTATGAAAACCTTATGGCTTTGCGAAAGGGTGTCATTTAAAACGACGAA
>CAZOMH010000478.1:0-3908 GCA_964580415.1 uncultured Nitrospirales bacterium | reverse complement strand
ACCTCAAGAATGTGCGGGGCAAAGCGCTCAAGGAGCGGGCGCACGACCTGCTCGACTTCATCGGTCTCAAGGAAAAAAAGAACACCGAAGTGCGCAAGCTGTCCCGCGGGCAGAAGCAGAAGCTTGCCATATGCATCGCGCTTATCGCCGATCCCCATGTGCTGCTGCTGGACGAGCCGACCACCGGCCTGGACGTGCAGAGCAGCCGTGCCATCAAGGACAAGATCATCGAGATGACCCGCAAGCACGGGCGCAGCGTGCTGGTGACCACGCACGATATGCACGTGGCCCAGGAATTGTGCGACCGCATCGGAATCATCAACAAGGGACGGCTGGTGACCTGCAAGCCGACCTCGGAACTGCTTGACCTGTTCTCCGATCAGGTTTTCTCGTTCAAGGTCGATGCGCTGCCCGGGGCGGCGGACTTTGCGGATGTCCGGGGAGTGCTCGCGGTGACGAGGGAGCAGAGTTCCGACGGTCCCGTGCTGGTGGTCAAGGTGACGCCCGACGGCGGGCTCCGCTCCGAGGCGCTCTACGGGGTCACGGAACGGCTGCGCGGGCTGGGCTGCCGCATGGTGTCAATCAACCAGCGCCAGCAGAATCTGGAAAGCGTGTTTCTCCAGATCACCGGCGAACCCCTGCGGGATGCGGAAGACAAGGATGTTTCCGGGACGGATGCGGCCTGACGGTCCGCCGCCCACGAAAGGTGTTACATGGGTTTCTTTTTGGTGATGAAAGCCGAAATGGTCCGCACATGGATCATCATGCGGCGTTACTGGTTCCGCACGATCACGGGCATGATCATGGGTTACGGCATGCTCATGGTCATGATTGCCGGGTTCATTTACAGCCGCCCCATGGTCGGATCGGCGATTAACAAAATCGAAGATCCGATGGCGGCCACCAATTTCGTGCTCGGCTTTATCATCGGCATGTTTGCCTTCGGCGTGGTCGGCATGTTTACCCAGGGCCTGCAGGGCATGGCCACCACCGGCGTGCTTGAACAGTTGTGCATGAGCCCCCACGGACTCATCACCAATTTCATGGCCCAGACTTTTGTCGGCTCCGTCACAAGCATTCTCTCCTCCAGCGTCATGGTGTTCATGGTCACCTTTACCGTGGGGGGCAGCCTGCACTGGGACACCGTCGCCGTGGTGGTGCTGCTCACGCTGACCTTCTTCAACCTGATAGGTTTCGGGTTCATGGTGGGCGGACTGGTGCTGGTCTTCAAACAGGTCGGGCAGGTGGCCATCATCCTGCGCATGGCCCTGTTTGGGCTGGCCGTGTTTGCGCGCGAGGAGATTCTTCAGCAGCCGTGGTTTGTTACCGTGCCGATGCATATGCTGCCCGTGACCGACGCCGCCATCTGCCTGAAATACGTGCTGATCAAGGGGCAGATGAACGCCGCGGGACAGCACGTTTCCGTGTTCCAGCATTCCTCGTTTTACTGGCTGCTCGCAAGCTGTTTTGTCTGGACGGGCATCGGGCTGGTGGTGTTCAAGGCGATGGAAGACTACAGCCGGTCAAAGGGAACCCTGGGTTCCTACTGACCGAACAAAACGCCGGATGGCGGGAGAAACCATGGAACGGCCGCGCCTGCATCGGTTCATGTGTGACGGAAAGCGCTACGCGCTCGATCCGGACACGTGTTTTTGCTTTGAATGCGACGAGGTTTCCTGGGATGTGCTGGAACATTACCCCGTCCTGCCCGTGAATCGTGTTTGCCATCTTCTCGAAGAACGTCATTCCCGCAAGGAACTGGAAGAGGTCGTCGGGGAACTGGAATGGCTGCGCGCCTCGCGTTCCATCCTGCCGACACCGCGTCAGGAGGATTTCCAGAAACGTTACGAAATTGAGCCCGGCCTGGGGCTCGTCCGTGCGGGCTGGGCACCCGGCGGACAGGCCGGGCCGGTATCCGCCCCGAAACGCGGCTGGTGGCCGCAAAAGCCGGCAGCACCGGGCGCAGAACATTCCGGCGAATCCCGCACCCTGATTGAACAGGCCGCACAGTTGCTGTTTGCGCGTTCCGGCAGGCAAAAGGAGCTTCGGCTGGAGGTGGCGCTGATTCCGGGTGCCGGCACGCAGACCGTTGCGGGAGCGCTCGATGCGGTGCTGCGCCAGGCGCAGGTTTCGGGAAAACGGCTTGCCGTGGCGCTCGGCTATGATGAACTGCCGCTTGCGGAACTTCCCGGGGCGTTGCAGGGGCATGCGGTTGGCGTATGGTTTGAAACGGGTTCCGACAAGCCCGCTCCGATGGAGGACCTGGCGCGGGCCGCCGCAAAACGCATGGACCGGCTGGACCAGGTTGCCGCCGCGTTCAAGGCGGGCGGCGATGCTGTCGCGGGCCGCATCGTGCTGAGGCCCGGCAACGCCCGGTTTGACGGCGCGGTGCGCGCGCTGGAGGAGGCCGGATTCAACCGCATCGACCTGGATGTGGACGGTGCCTTTGCCCGGATTCCGGACTTGGATGCCGCCGCGGCGATGGACAGTCTGCGCGCCAACGCGGCGTATTATGCCGGGCGTCTGCTCAAGAACAACTATTACCGCGTGGAACCATTCGCCACGCTCTTTCTGCGCATTTTTCATGGAACGCCCTTGTTCCGCACCGACCCCGCCGGCCTGTTTGCCCTGACGGTGGATGCATCGGGCGGCGTATGGCCCGGTCCGCAGTTTGCGGGCCGCGATGAATTCCGTCTCGGCACACTGGGTGCCGGCGCTCCCCTTGACGAGGCCGCGCTGCGGCGTTTCGAGGATGTGGGCGCGCTGACGACCGCCGCGTGCATCCGCTGCTGGGCGCGGGGCCTGTGCGGCGGCGGGTCCACCGCCGTGCACCAGGCGCTGTCGGGCAACTTCCGCACGCCCCACGAGCCGTGGTGCGACGCGCAGCGCGCGTGGATGGAGGGTGCCGTGGCCGCGTTCAACACGCTTTCCTCCGCGGGCATCGACTTTACCCGCGTCTATGAGTCGCTCGGGCGGACCGGTCGTCCCTCCCTCTGGATGATGGCGAAGATGGCCAAGACCGCGCTGCAGATGCGCGTGCTCATGCGGCCCATCGAGGAGGCCGACGCGGACCTGCTCACCCGCTGGGAAAACTGGAACGAGGCCGCCTATTTCACGTGCCACGAGAGCGGCCTGCTGCTGGCCACGCGTTACGACCGCGAGATGGACGCGCTGCACCCGCGTTCCTACGAGCAGGAGTTCATGATCACCGACCGCGGCGGCGCGCCGATGGGCCTGATCAAGATTCGCCCCGACCGGCTTGCCGGATTGGCGGGCGTGTGGTTCTACCTGCGGAAAGAGGAAGATTATGCCAGCGACGGCGTGCGCTCCGCATTGCGGCTGCTGCTGCGCGAGGCGCTGAAGGGGCGCGGACTAAAGCGGCTTATTGCCCCGGCGGGGCCCCGGGAGGACGCGCTGGCCGGGTGTCTTCAGGCCATCGGTTTTCAGGCGGCGGGCACTGCCCGCGAAGCCCTCTACCTGCACGGCCAATACCATGACGTGCGTCTTTTCGTTTGCGAGGCGGAAGCCGGGTAGATTGGACTGATTGTAGCGCCCGCCCTTGTGGCGGGCACGACTGGGAGTGCCCGCACCCTGCCGGTTTGACGTCCGCCACAAGGGCGGGCGCTACTGGGAACAAAGCACGGACGGCAGGACACACGCCGTTTTTATTTTTGAGTGCGGTGGCCATGCCACCGCTTTTCTTCGCCGGGGTCATGCCCCGGCGATCCCGTGCGGAAGCACGGCCACCGCACTCAAGAATATGGGACCGCCGCCGGAGTTGTCGGGGTTGCGGCCAATGTCCAGGGGACGACAGCCGAGGGCGCCTGACCCACAGGCGCCTTTCCTACGCCAGTGTTTTGCGGAAGCGCATTGAGGCGAGCAGGATGACAAATACGCCCATGCCCAGC
>CAZOMH010000477.1:0-4163 GCA_964580415.1 uncultured Nitrospirales bacterium | reverse complement strand
CAAACCCCTGGTGCCCGCCAGGGGAGCACCTCACCCCGAGATGCCGGTCGCCCCCTACCGGCATCTCCCTGCACTTATATTATTTATTTCGATTGAAGAACGGACCAGCTACCTCTGCGATGCTCCGACGCCCATTGGAGCAGCGCAACCTCACCGGAGATGTCGGTCGCCCCCTACCGGCATCTCCCCCGAAAGCACCCTTTCATAAGGTTTTTCCTCTGTGACGCTCTGATCCCCCTCAGAGCAACGCACCTCACCGGAGATGCCGGTCGCCCCCTACCGGCATCTCCCCTTTTTCGGATTCATACCGTTTTTTTTCCTCTGTGACGCTCTGATCCCCCTCAGAGCAACGCACCTCACCGGAGGTGTCGGTCGCCCCCTACCGGCATCTCCACTGACGCACACAACGCCTTCCGGCTGCGGCCTGAAGGCGTTTTTCTTTGTTGGCGCCCGGGCGAAAGCCCTGGCGTGCGCGGAGTCGGCTTTACGGTCGACACCGTCCCAACTTCGGTGCAAACCGTCTTGCTTCGGGTGCCCTTATTTATCGGCGCCCAAATATGCCCTGATGCGGTCCGCTTTCGCGCGGTAGTCCTGTGCCCAGTCCCGGCCGGCCTGCTTGTCGTCACCCTGGGCCTTGAGCCGCTCAAAGAGGTCAGCGGCGGCGCAGCAGGCTTGGACATCCTCGCGAAGCATATCACCCGCCTGCTGCCGGTACGCCTCAGGATTCCGCTGAAGCCTTTCAAACAGAGCGTTCAAACTGAAATGAATCCCGATTTCCCGGCCCGCCAGAGCCATGGACTCCAAATAGACACCCTCCCTTCGAAGGTGTTCACGCCGTGTCGGGCTCCTGCCTTCGCCGGACCACCAGAAACTGTAAAACACCGGCTGGTCATCCGCTTTCTCCCCTGCCTCGCGCATGCAGTCAATTGCTTTCCGGTAATGTGGAAACGCCATGCTCCATGCATCACCCACCCGTTGAAGCCGGTCCTGCAGTTCGGGCGGATTGTAGACAATCGGTCCGGCCGTTCTGGGCGGTTCACCGCCCTGAATTCCGGACTTCACAAAATCTTCCGGCAAGGGCGCGCACTTCCGTCCGGGATACCAGCCCGGCCACTGCGTCGGTGCCCATGTGCAGGCGTTTGAAAGAATGGCATGCGCACTTTCAAGCGACTTCCAGGCCTGGAGCGCCAACAGGCCTGCCGATTCCCCAAACTGTTTCACCGCAATCTCCCTGCAGGCAGTTTCTGGGTCCTGAAGGGGATTGAGGAAGAAGGCACGGCAGGCGAGAGAGTTGCAGGAGATGTCCCTGTTGAAACCGCCCCAGTGGTCAAAGACGCCGTCAACGTCCAGCTCATGCCAGCGGCGTATCTTCGCGCCCACCCCCATGGGGTAATCCTGAATGTCGTTCAACCCGTGCATAGTGTCGTCGCCCCAGTGCAGGTCGTCATAACCGATGAATGTCTGCCCCCGCTCCCGGCACAGGTTCCGCGCCTTTACGAGCAAATCGTTCCTCTGGCGTTCCGGCTGCCAACCGTCGGTTTCCGCCGCGAGATACAGCCCGCTGTCCGCGGACAAATCCTTTTGACGCGCAAGGAACTGTTCGGTGTCGCCCGACCATCCCCATCCCGTGGTGAGCACGCGCAAACCGGGCCGCACCTTTTGCCCTTCCTCGACGAGGAACCGGATCAGTCGGTCCCGTTGTTCGAACTTGCTCTTGCCGCCGCAGCGCGGGCACCGGTCCGGATCGCAGAACTCGCCGCCCGAATCCATCCCGAAGAGATACAGGGTCGACACCTCGGGAAACTGTCCGAAGAACCGGGTCAAGAGGTCCTTGTAGAATTCCTGCACCTTCGGGTGTCCGAAGCAAAGCACTTTGCCCTGGTAGGTGCCGCAATCGCTGAGCACCTCTTCGGGAAAACGGGTCAGGAACTGTTGGCGGGCCGATTCGGGCATCCAGAGTCCTCCCTGGCAGGGCAGTTCGGTGATCCACAATGCAGGCTCAATCGCGTAGTCAAGGCAGACATCGACCATGCGCCGCAACGCGGCGCTGTTCTTCTCCACCTCGGCAGGATCAATGGCGGCTGGAAAGACGGGACTGGTCACGTAGGCCTGCATATGACGGAGGTCACCGCTCCAATCATGGGTCAGAAGACAGTAACTCGCGCCGAGATGGCTGATATAGCGGATATCGGCCGGTTCTCCGGGCCATCCTTCAAAGCGCTGGTGGAAGACCCGCTCCTTGATATGAAACACGCCGCGCCGGTGGGTATCTGCGGCAACAGGTCCGCTCTCCCGTACCATTTCCTGAAATTCGTACACAGCCTGCAGCATGCCCCGGGGCGTATTGCCAAGCAGATAAAGAACGCCGTCGTGCAGGAGCACTTCGAATGCGTCGGCATCCGCTGCGGCGTTGTGCAGGTCGATCAACCCCTTCCTCGCCAACCCCTGTGCCGCTGGGGATTCTCCAAGTAATGCCACGAACAGTCCGCCGGCCTGCGGCGTGTCCTCCGCGAAGACATGCAGCGCCTCAGGGACTGTTTCCGGGAACATCAATGCGATTTCACGAAGCGCGCTCTTGTGCACCCGCGTGACACCGGGCATGCAGACCGCCATGCCGGGGGTCATTACAAATTCAGAGGGCGGATCGGATTGGGCCAAGCCGCACCATCCTCCCGTGACAATAATCGCAAACACGCATGCATACTGACACACCCAACGGGGTCCTGCGATTGTCATGGATATGTTGCTCCAATAGGAACGGGAACATCCCCGTCCTTAGAATTGGTCCTTCACACAGCGGAACCCAATCGTCGAACAGCGGTCCAGGCCGGGCCATAGCAGCAGGAATTTTGCATGGCTGGTACAGGGCTGCGGACCGCCCGGCATGTACCACCCGCTGCCTGCGGCTTTGAACCAACTGCCGCCGCGCAGTATAGCGAAACGGGTATGCCCGTCGTCGCGCTCGCTTTCTGTCCACTCCCACACGTTACCGCTCATCCCATAACAACCCACCGGACTGCGCCCCTCCGGCAATGCGCGGACCGGCAGCGTGGCGCCGCCGGGATTGCATTTCGCCGCTTCAAAGACGTTCCCCCAGGGCCATTCGCGGCCGTCGTTGCCCTGCGCCGCCGCCTGCCATTCCGGCTCGGCCGGCAGGCGCTTGCCGCACCAGGCCGCGTAGGCCCGCGCATCTTCCAGGTCCACGTACACGACCGGATGGTCGGCGAGTTCTTCCGGCATCTTGCCCTCGGGCCAATGTTTAAGAAAGTTCTCCGGATGCTTCGGAGCATAGTCGGTCGCCTCGAGGAAGGCCTTGAACTCGGCGTTGGTCACCTGGGCCTCGTCGATAAGGAACGGTTTTACTTCGACCGTATAATCGTGTATCAGCATACCGTCATGCGGCGAGCCCCACAGGAACTCGTGCTCCTTTTCGACAGGCGTGCCGGGGTCGGGATAGCAACCGCATTCGCGGCGCTGATGGGTCAGTTTCATCCGCACCGCGCCCCCCGGCACCGCGACCATGCCCGCCGGCGGAGTGTTCGCGGGGCTCGTACGCGGTATGGGCCTGGGCTCGACCACGCTTTTCGCGCCGCGCGCATCCATCTCCGTTGCCGGCAACGGTTCGGCCAGCAACGCGTCAATGCGGCTGTCACCGTTCTGCGCTAGGGCAATGCAGCCCAACCGGTCAATGTCACCGTTCACGGCAACTTTTCCCGAGGGAAGGACTTCGAAAGTCGCCTCCTTCCGATTCCACAGGTCAACAACTCGCAGGCCGCCCGCCGTCGCGCCTTCGGGAAAGTCACAAACCAGCAGCTCCGCGCCGCGCAGTGCAGCCCCGGTATTGAACAGCGTGAAGACGGTCAACCCTTTCCCGGGCCAGCGGTGCGCGTACATATCCTGTTGGGCGGTGCGAACAAACGGGTCCCAGGCGTCGCTGGTGAACTCGACCGCAAAGGCGCGCAAAATGGGAACAGCCCGTTTCCAAAGCGCCCGGCTTTCGGGGTCCCAGGGATTGTGCGCGGAAAAGACGTTTTCCCACACCACCATGCCCGACCCGTTGAAGAAGGCCGTTTCTATCTCACCGGTGTGGCCCATATCCCAGCGCCTTGTCTGCTGCTGCATGTGGCGCGGTTCGATCCACTTGAGATGGAGCATGCCGGGCG
>CAZOMH010000476.1:0-4168 GCA_964580415.1 uncultured Nitrospirales bacterium | reverse complement strand
CCTTGCTTGGGTTCGCTCATGGTTTCTTGACCTCCGTGGTGGCGTTCGTTGACCGGATGCGGCATTATCACAAAAGGTCCGCGGGCGCATCAACCGGAGGAAGCTGCGTATGAGCGTCCACTGGGAGCGCCGGCGTCCCGCGCAAATCCAGCCGGCGGGACGCCGGCGCTCCCAGTGAAGACTGTTGCAGTTATTCGCCCAGTCGGCAGAGGAAGCGGATGAAGGCTTCGACGCCCCGGTACAGGGTGGGCAGGTGCTGATGCTCGTTGGGACCGTGGATGCCGTCGCCGGGCAGGGCAAAGCCGAGCATGATGGAATCAACGCCGAGTTTTTCCTGAAACAGGCCCACCACGGGAACGCTGCCGCCTTCGCGTTCGAACAGGGGCGGGCAGCCGAACACGTCCCCGAGTGCGGCGGCAGCGGACTGCATATAGTCCGATTTGCGGTTCATGACCGCGCCGGGACCGAGGGAGTGGATTTTCAGCGCCCATTCCACATCCCTGGGCGCGTTGGTTTCCAGGTAGGCGCGCAGCATGCCCTCAATCTCACCGGGCTGCTGGTCGGGCACGAGGCGGGTGGACAGTTTGGCCCAGGCCCGCGCGGGGAGTACGGTCTTGGCGCCTTCGCCGGTGAATCCGCCCCAGATGCCGTTCACATCGAGCGTGGGCCGCGCGCCCACGCGTTCATGTGTTGCATAGCCGTCTTCGCCGTAAATCGCGCGGGCGCCGGTCATCTCCAGCCACTCCTGCTCCGGGCAGGGTGTGCGCGCAAGCATTTTCCGTTCTTCATCGTCGAGCGGCCGCACGCGGTCGTAGAAGCCGGGCAGCGTGACCCGGCCTTTTGCGTCGTGCATGCCCGTGATGAGTTCGGCGAGCACATGAATGGGATTGCGCACGGAACCTCCGAAAAGACCGCTGTGCAAATCATGTCCGGCAGTGCGCAGTTCAATTTCAAAATAGGCCAGACCGCGCAGCGCGTAGGTGATGGCCGGCACGCCGGGGGCGTGTATGCCCGCGTCGCAGTTGAGCGTCACGTCGCAGGCGAGCTGTTCGCGGTGCGCCTCAATGAAGGCGGGCAGGTTAAGCGAGCCGATTTCCTCCTCGCCTTCCAGCAGATATTTGATGTTGACCGGGTATGTGCCGTCGGCGTCGCGCAGGCATTCCATGGCCTTCATTTGCGCGAAAATCTGCCCCTTCATGTCCGATGCGCCGCGCGCAAAAATCCACTCGCCGCGCACTTCGGCGCTGAAAGCCTCGCCGCCGACCCACTCGTCCAGCGGATCGACCGGCTGCACATCATAATGGCCGTAGACGAGCACCGTCGGTTTGCCCGGGGCGTTGAGCCATTCGCCGCAGACGATGGGATGGCCGGGCGTCTCGTTGACCGTGACCCGGTCCATCCCCAGCCGGCGCAGTTCGTCCGCGCACCATTCGGCCATGCGCCGCACATCGGCGCGGTGTTCGGGCAGGGTTGAAATACTGGGGATGCGCAGCATTCCGGCGTACTGATCCAAGAATGCCGCATGGCGGCCGCGCGCCAGTTCCACGGCTTTTTCCGCATGGCTCATGACTGTATGGACTCCCTGTCTGCGGTTCCGCAGAGCGGTGTTGAAACAGCGCGGGACGGCCGGATGTGCATCCAGCCGTCCCGAAAAACCGTCGGATATTGGGGATTAGAGGCCGGAGGCTTCCACGCTCACGACCATCCATCCGGTCTTTTCCTTGGCCATGGCGATCTCAAGGGTGATCGAGCCGAAAGAGCCGGACAGGTCGATCGGATACACGGTGGCTTTCGCGCCGTCAACCTTGATCTTCATGTCTTTGTCGGCCACTTCGACGCCGTCAAGATAACCCGCGTCGATGGCATCGCCGATAAACTGCTGCGCGCCCGCCTTGTCGCCCCACTGATCATTGGCGAACTTCTCGGAGAAATTGGCCATCACGCCCTTGATGTCCTTGGCGATAAGCGCGGTCTTCCAGGCGTCAATCTTGGCCTTGATCTGCTGTTCGGGGGTCAGTTCGGACTTGCCCGACGTCGCGCAACCGGCGACAAGCACCACCGCCAGCACCAATGTAACAAACAACGCGGTCCTCTTCATCATCGTTTCGTTCTCCTGTTCGGCGTTCTTTGAGTCCGGCCCCGAACACCGGGACCCCAAAACATAGTGTAGTCCCCGGCCGGATGGGAGTCAAATCAGTCGCACGTTCCGCGGAGTCCCGTGGCCGTGATGGAGTGCGGGGGGAGGCCCCGGCCAAGGCGGTGCGCGGCCCGGTCGTTTTCGTTGTACCAGAGCAGCGTGTTGGGCCCGGTCACCGTGGCGAAAACGTGGTCTTCGCGGCCGTCGGCGGTGATCATGGCGCGGGTGGCACGGGAGAGTTCGGGGGCCTTTTGCAGCCTTTCAGAGACGAACTGCCGGTAGGCCGCAGTCTCGTTGGAGCCCTTGAATACGGCCGTTCTGCCGCTGCCGCAGTCCGCGCCGGGGCCAAACAGGGCGTCATGAACCGATTCATCGCCCTCGACGCTGCGCAGGCGTCCCATCCCGTCGGCGTACAGCAGCAGTCCGCCCCCGCGCACCCAGCCGGCCACGGCGTCCCAGGTGGCCTTTTCGGCGGTGTTGCCCCAGAGGAGCACCAGGGCGCGGACCTTTTTCAGTCCGCCGTCGGCGATTTGCCCGTCGCTCATGCAGGCGAAGTCAAAACAGTCGCGCAGCGGCTGCATCTGGTCCAGAAACTTGTTGCCGTTCAGCCGGATATGGGTTTCCGGATAATACACGGCGATTTCGACACGGGGGTCGCGCTGCCGGTATTCCCCGGCCCGGCGCAGCCAATAGTCCATCGCATGCTCGTCCGAAAAGATGTTCGGATAATAATAATGAAGGCGCTGCGCGCCGGAGGCGGAAGCATTGTAGATGCGGCCGACCACGCCCTCGGGAGTAACCACGCCCGCCGGTTCAAAGCTGAAATGCCCCCCGTATTGCCGGCTGGCGGAAGCCACCCACCGGGTGAGCGAGAAATTGGCGCGGTAGTCGCTGCTTTCATTGGTGATGCGCACTCCGGCGCCGAATTCGGCGGCGATTTTGCACTGCATGCCGAAGTCCGCGCCGTGCTCCACGGGCGCATGGCCGCCCGTGCATACCTCTGCCGGCCCGGCATAGTACTTGCGCAGTGTTTCCAGCCAGAAACGGGTGTAATCGTTCATGGAGCCGACATACCATTCGGAGAAGTCGAGCCACGCCCTGTCGGAGGGCGCGTCCTTGCGCTGGAAAGGCTTTACTTGGGCGATGTCCGGCACGTCCGCGCCCCATGCCTTCGAAAGGGCCGCGGTGTCCCCGTATTTCTCCGAGAGGAAGCGCCGGAAATCGGCGACGGCAAAGGGGTCTCCCGCCCAGAGGCCCGGATGCGTGTGATACTCGCCGTGGGTGCCCGAGGTCCAGTCATTGCCGCTGGCCGCGTAAATGGCCTCGCCATAGTTGCCCGTGATCCCGAGCAGTATATTGTCGATGATGCCGGAATCGCGGTAGTGTTCCGCAAAGGCCTGCAAAAACCGCGCGAGGTGCGCTTTCATGGCGGGATTCCAAAGCGAGGCAATGTCCGTTTCCTGGTTGTGCTCCAGGCAGACATATCCCTGAAACCCCTCTTTCTTGTAGAACCAGTCGGGCAGGCTGTAGGCGGAACCGCAAATGAGGAATGGCACCCACTTGATGCCGTTCTTCCGGTAAAGATCGACGTAACGGTCGTAAACGCTCCAGTCATACTTGCCGGGTTCGGGTTCGCAGAGGTTCCAGCGGACATAACCTTCGTGGCAGGTTGCCCCGGCCGCTTTCAGGCCGGGCAACGCCGCGGCAAGCAGCCGCGTCCGGGCGAGAGCGCTTTCCTGAGAGTCGGGATCAAAGCCGCCGATAATTAGCTGCCCGCCCGAGCCTATCCGCGCCTGGGGGAGCAGGCGCGGCCTGTTGTTTCTTTGCAGCGCGTCAAGATTGTCCGGAGGCGCGGTGCGGGCCGAGACGGCGCGCAGCGCCAACCGCACGCCGCCCAGGCGAAAGTCGGCGCCGAGATTCTGCCTGCCGGAAAACTTGGGGTTCCTTAGCGCGAAAACCGCCGTGCGCCACCGTTTGGTTCCGGCCATGGTTCCGCCCCACTGGTCTTCATCGAGCCGGTAGCGGTCCGCG
>CAZOMH010000475.1:0-4188 GCA_964580415.1 uncultured Nitrospirales bacterium | reverse complement strand
GTATCGGCAGAGTAGCCTTCCACGCACCCGCCTTCAAAATACGCAGCGGGGATGTAGATGTTCATGGTCTGGTATTGAAGGTCCACCGGGTGCCTGACGTACACGATGTCTTCGTAAGCGCGATAGGAAAAAGACTTTCCGTCCACAACACAGTTCTTTGCGGTGTACCCTTCAGGATTGAAAACAAGGCTGTATCCAGCGGCGTCAGCCGTGGCTGCCGCAAACAGCATTTGAATCAGGGCGACAAAGATGCACAGTATCCAACCGGCCCGGACTGCATTCATACGTTCTCTCCCGTCAGTGAATTCGAAACGCGGGACAACACAGACGATTATGATCCCCGCTGTTCAATATTTCAACACAGACGCGCCGGAAAACGCAGTCTATCGCGCGTTCCGGTGCAGGGTGGCAGCCGAATGGCTGCCATGATTGCGTTGAATCCGCCCCGCGAACCCGCTGTATTCCGGCGCGATCATTTGAACCGGGAACCGACCCCGTCCGCCCGACACGTTCCTCCGTATCGTCCAATTCCCGCGTGGAACAGTCCTGGCCGGGCAAGCGGCCCTCCGGACTTCGCATACCGCGGACATCCGCCTCAGGCGAAAAGCAAAGCGGCAATGGCTGTGGCAATGAGCAAAACCAATGCGCATAAAGGCGATCCTGCTTTGGCCCCGGAACAGACGCTCCAAACAGAAGTCCTGGCCGCATAAAGATATCCCCTGTTTCTCCGGTTCAATGCGTTGCCTGCGGCTTTCGCGGACCTGCATACACCATAGAACCGCGCAAGGGCGGCTTCTGCCAAGTTCCGTTGCTTCTTCCGGCAGCAAATCACGCCGAAGGCCGTTGCGTTGCCAAAGGCGGGCAGGGGACTATTTTTCAAGCACCACGGCAAACCATGCGCGGAGATATTCCTCATAGCTGGTGTTGCCGGAATTGGGACTCGTGCCGCGTATTTCAGTCAGCGAATTTATCGTCCAGCCATCCTTAAGATACTCTTCGAGATATTCCGCGGTGTCCCGCGCCCGTCCTGTGCTGGCGCTCATCACAACCGTAACAAGTTTCTGCATGGTTCATTCCTTTGTGTAATTGAACGGTGATTATATACCTCCGTCCTGTCATCCCGCTCGCAGCACGACACAGCAGCACGCCACGCGACTGCACTGCCCCTCCGGCTATGGCGGGACAGGCACACCCAAACCGGTGGAACGTGAACGCGCACGGGGAGCATTGCGTCCCGTGTTGTATCCGCGCCCCACCACCGCCACCACCCCCGTGAATAATCCTGATTTTGCGTTGCCTTTTCCGACCGGGTAAACTGTGGCCCATGCGCCGGAACAGCCTCCGGCAAGAGGGAGATTGTTTCCATGAAAAAGACTCTGTTGGTTATGGGCTTTGTCTGCCTGGCGGCCGCAGTGATTCCGGCCCGCGCTGCCGATGCGCCCAAAGTCACGCTAAACAAGGCGGAGTATCGCGACAAGGTGTATGCCTGCTGGCTGGGCAAGAACATCGGCGGCACGTTGGGCGTTCCTTTTGAGGGTGCCAAAGAACCCCACGACATCACCTTCTACACGAACCTGAAGCCGGGCGAGCCGGCCGCCAATGACGATCTCGACCTCCAGATGCTTTGGCTTAAGGCCATGGAAGAGCATGACGGCCGCGTGGACACGCGAATCCTTGGCGAATATTGGCTGAAATTCGTGCCGGTGGACTGGAATGAGTATGGCGTGGGCAAGCGCAACATGCGTGACGGCGTTTTGCCGCCGCTCTCGGGCGAGTATGACAACGCAAAATGGAAACCCAGCAACGGGGCGTGGATTCGCTCGGAGATTTGGGCCTGCCTCGCGCCGGGCTGCCCCGCGCTCGCCGCCACCATGGCCCGGGAAGACGCCTGTGTCGATCACGGTGCGGCCGAAGGCACGCTGGCGGAGATTTTTACCGCATCCGTTGAAAGTGCTGCATTCGTTGAAGGAAACCGCGAAAAGTTGATCCAGATCGGTCTGTCAATGATCCCCGAAGACTGCGGCGTGACGCGCGCCATTAATGCCGCCATTGCGGCAAAGAACGCCGGCAAGGACTGGAAAGCCGCGCGGCTGGACGTAATCGCGGCCAGTGAAGCCACCGGCTGGTTCCAGGCCCCGCGGAATGTGGCCTACACCATGCTGGGTTGGCTGTATGGCGACGGCGACTTCGGCAAGAGCATCTGCATCGCCGTCAATTGCGGTGACGACACCGATTGTACCGGTGCCACGCTGGGCTCCATCCTGGGCATCATCGGCGGCACCAAAGGCATTCCCGGCAACTGGAAAGAGCCTATCGGCACCAAAATTAACGTCGTGGCCATTTCAGGGTTTCCCAATCCAAAAGACTTGAATGAACTGACGGATCACACCGTGTCGATGGCGGAAAAGGTCCTGGCCCAGAATAGTGCGCCGGTGTCCATCATTGATGGCCCCACGAACATGGCCAGGGTGGGCGAACTGGTCTTGTCAGACCCCGCAATTGCGAAAAAGCTGTGGAACCTTTCCCCGTACCGGGTCGTTTGGAACGAGGCAGACGCCCAGGTCGTGCTCGATTACCTTTCCGACCCTGTCCTCAAGCCCGGAGAGCGGCATTGGGTGGAAATCTCCGTCACCAACAAAGCCGCCGAGCCCAAATCCTATTCCTTTGCCATCAAGGACTGCCCGGAAGGATGGAATGTCAGCGACCTTCCCGCCAAGAGTCCCGATATTGCCCCGGCCAGCACACAAACATATAAAGTCCCAGTATCGGCCGCAACGGTCGATCCCGGACCGCACAAGATGACATTGGCCGTCTCCGGCGCCGCAAAGTCCATCGAAATCCCCTTTACGCTTTTCGGTAAAGACAGCATCGAACCTGATGATCTGGCCTTGGCAACCGCCGGCGCAACCGCAAAGTCCGACGGTGAACTGGACCGCGAACCCGGCTGCACCCCCAAGGCGATTGACGGGATATTCGCCACATCGGCGGACTTCTCAAACCGGTGGCATTCAAGCCTCGACACACCCCATCCCCACTGGATTGAAGTCAAGCTTGCCAAGCCCGCCGTCGTGGGGCGTGCGGTGATTCGCTTTGCCGATCCGCAAGGCTACCCCGTCAGTTTTGAGGGCCAGGTCATGCCTGAAGGGTCGAAGAGCCTGGTGCGGGTATTCAACTGCGACAACAATAAGAATGCGTCCGTATACCGTGCGGCTTTTGAACCGGTAACGACCGACACGTTCCGGCTGGTCATCAGGAATTCGGCACAACCGGTCTATCCCAATGCGGCGCAAATAAGCGAAATCGAACTGTATCCGCCCAAAGGCGGGAAGAAGTAACGCGACCAATTCCGCGAACGAAGAACGGCCCGGAACAGCGACTATTCTTCCATATCCCGAATTGGGTACGCTCTTCACCGGTTGCCTTTCTGTGAAGACCGACGCGAATGCAGGCAATGATCGGAGGTGATGTGATGACATCCTCAGTTTTCCGGGAAGTCTTTTGTTTCGGGCTGCTCTTCTGGGTTGTGGCGGGTGCGTCCGCCGTGGCAGAAAAGGAACCGGTGCCGCAACAGGCTGTCCCGTCAGCCGGGGTCTCCCCGGCGATCACGCCCAACGACTTTGAGGGTTCCGACGTGGAGCGGATTAACAAAGCCATTGCGGCGGCGGCAGTCACGGGGGAACGGGTCGTGATTCCCAAACTCAACCGGGCGGAAGGCGCTGTCAGGGATGTCTGGCTGCTTGATTCGGCCATCCTGGTGCAGAGCGGGACGACACTGGAATTGGAGAATTGCCACATAAAACTGTCGGACCGCTGCCGCGACAATTTTATCCGCAGCGGGAACTGCGGTGTTGGCATCACTGAAATAGCGGCGATGTCGGACATCCACATTACCGGCGTGGGGAGCGTTCTGCTGGAGGGCGCGGATCATCCGCGGGCCACCGGCGACGCAGGCAAGACCCTGGGCGAACACAGCTATGGAACCGATGCCGGCGCGCCGGGCGAGAGCCATACGGGCGACTGGCGCAACATCGGCATTCTGCTGGCGTTTGTGGAACGCTTCAGCATCGAGAATCTTAGAATCAAGGACTCCCATTGCTGGGCGATATCGCTTGAACGTTGCGGCTTTGGCCGTGTGCGCGACATCGACTTCGAGTCAACCGGCAACAAGATGATAGACGGCGTCAACCA
>CAZOMH010000474.1:0-4190 GCA_964580415.1 uncultured Nitrospirales bacterium | reverse complement strand
TGTTTCTGGCATTGGGGGGACAGCCGGGGTTATATGAGCTATGCGGCCGCCTCGCCCGCGCAGCGGCGGGGGGTTGTTGTTTTCACCAACGGACGAAACGGTCTGCGCGTTGCCGAACAGGTGGCCGCAAGCGTGATGGGTCCGGCCGAGTCGGAAACGTTTTCCTGGATATACAACGGATTCTATGCCAAGAACGAAGTGCCGATCCCCCCGCTCCCCACGGATGGGGGCGCTCCGCCCGCGGCGCATGCCGCCAATCCGCGCAAGCGCGCCAAGACCGGGCCGGGAACGTGACAAAAACTGGCAACGGCGTCCAAAATCCCCTATAGTTTGTCTTTTGCCGGGCCAAATTGTGCGGAGGGTTGACATGTTTAGGGGCCGGTCTTTCCGGAGGGAACCCTTGCGGCACCGGGTGGCATTAACAACCATACTTGAACGCGGGAACATCCCGAAGGAAGTGATCATGACCAATCCTGCACAGCACACGGTGGAGCGCCCCGCCCCATGACAGCCGAAGTTTCCGGAAATATTCGGTTTCGCGGGCTGGCCGTACTGCTGGTGTCGATGTCCGGCATCGCCTTTGAGGTCATGCTCACACGCTATTTTGCCATTGCCAGTTTTTCGGAGTTTGGCTACGGGGTCATTTCCATGGCCATGGTGGGCTATGCGCTGAGCGGCGTGCTGCTGTCCATTTTCAGTGCCCCCCTTGTGAAAATGCACCGGGTGTTCCTGTTCGCCCTCCCCGTGCTGCTGATGCTCGTGGCCATTGCGGGATTCCACCTCACCACGATCAATCCGTTCAATCCGCTCGCGTTGGAGAACCCGGTGCTGTGGAAATCCCAACTGGCAAACATCGGGCTCTATTACCTGGCGCTGTTTCCGTTCTTCTTCCTGGTGGGGTCCTTTCTCGGGCTCAACTTTATGGCCTTTCGCGAACAGGTCATGGGGTTGTACGGCGCCGATCTCATCGGCGCCGGTATCGGCGCCATCCTGATTCTGCTGCTCATGTTTGTGGTTCACCCCTTCTACCTGGTGTGCGCCATTCCGCCGGTGTTGTTCTTGGCCGCGCTCGTGAACATGCCCTATTCCATTTCAAAACGCCGTGCGGCTGCGGTGATCACCGCGCTGGTTGCGCTTGTCGCGTGTGAAAGTTGGGTGATCAAGGAGAACCGGGCGCAGTTTTACGAGTACAAGGCGGTCTACACGGTCCTGAATGTGGAGAACAACAAGATTGTCCGGGAGAACCGATCCCCCAAGGGGTACAGTCTTGTGCTTGACAATTTTACGGAACGGCGCGATCTGCCGGTTACGAACAATCTCGGACTGCTCGGCATTGAAGGTCCGCCCGAGTCCCTTGGACTCTATCGCGACGGCAACCGCGTTACTTCGCTGCCCAAGCCGGGGATTCAGCCGGACTTGGGTTATGTGAAAGGCGCCCTGTGTACGCTTCCCTATGTGCTGCGTCCAACGCCCAGGGTGTTGCTGGTCGGTTCAGGGGGCGGATTTCGCATCCCCGAAGCCGCCGCCGCGAACTGTTCGAAGGTGGTTGTACTGGAGTCCGACGAGGTGGTCTACAACAACCTGATCGCCGGTCCGGGACCCGTGCCCGAGGTGCTGTATGAAGGCCCCCAGTCCTACTTGTCACGCGCGCCCGAGCCGTTTGACGTGATAGACATTGCCGTGGAACACCTTGACGGCGGCAAGGCCAACATCTATGCCTTTACGCGCGAATGCATCCAGCGGTACTACCGCGCGCTGACCCCGAACGGTCTTGTGTCCATCCCAATCACGATTCGCCAATTCCCCGGATATGCGGAAAAGGCCGTCTGCACCGTGCTCGAGGCGCTGCAGCGCGAGGGCGTAAGCAATCCGCAGGATCATATTATTGTGTACCGGTCCGAATGGATTGCGCGGGTGCTTGTGTGCAGGGCTGCCTTTGCCAAGGAGGATATAGATCAGGTGCGCGCCTTCTGCGGCGACCGGTCCTTCGACACGCCATGGTTCCCCGGCATCCGGCCGGAGGACGTGGAGGTGTGGAACGAATCGCCCCCGTTTACACTGGACGATGAGTTTGCCGATGCGGCACCGGGGGCATCCAAAGACTCACTCATGACCGACCTCATTGCGCTGTTGTCCGGCGACCGGAAGAAGGCCGATGCCAACGCCATGTTTGACTTGAGCTCTTTTTCCAACGAGCGCCCCTTCCTGTATTCCATCGTGCAATTGGGCAATCTCAAGAAAGTCCTGCGCAAACTCGACCAGATACCCCAGACCGAGATTGGCCTTCTGGTGAATTACTGCGTGCTGGCCCAGGCGGCCCTGTTTGGACTTTTGGTGTGCCTGCTGCCGTTGGTGCGGGCGGGTCGTGTGAAAGCGGGGATGGGCGCGGTGCTGCGCGGCATTGTCTACTTTGCGGGGCTGGGACTGGGCTTCCTCTTTGTTGAAATGACACTCATCGAACGTTTTACTCTTGTGCTGAATGACGCGGTAAGTTCTTTTGCCATAGTGCTTTCCGGGATGCTCATCTTTTCCGGGCTGGGAAGCCTTTTTGCCCGCCGGTTTGAACACAGGCCCCGCTTTGGCGTATTCGTCACATTGGTGGTGGTTGCGGCGACGGTGGCGGCCTATTGGCTGTTTCTGGATCGGGCCACGCTGTGGATTGGCGGATGGCCGTTTATCGGGCAGTGCGCCGCCATACTGCTGTTCATTGCCCCCGTATCGTTCGCCATGGGCGTGCCCTTTTCCATCGGACTCCGAAATCTGGATGGTGACATGGCGGCGTTCCTGCCCATGGCGTGGGGTATCAACGGCGCGTTTTCCGTTTTGGCGCCGCCTTTGGCAACGGTGCTCGCTTTTCGTTATGGTTACCATATTGTTATGATGTGCGCGCTGGCGGTCTATGCGCTGACATGGGCGACGTTCCCCAAAAGAACGTCTTAATCCGACGGGAGACTCTGAATACAATGAAGGCTGTTATCTGCACAGTTATGGTGTTCTTGGCGGTGACGAGTTTTGGTTATGCCCAGGCGCCCGCGCCGCAACCCGCGGCCACCGCCCCGGCCCCCGCGCCACCCGCGCCCGCTGCAGGCCCCGCACCTGCCGCCGCTGCCGTCCCGGCCCCGGCTGCAACCCCGGCACCCGCATCGGCGGCTCCGGTGATGGGCGGACCGAAAACGGCGGAATGGACCTACGCGCGTTACCAGGACATGGTGAAGGCGACGGGGCGCAAGATGGAAATTTCCGAGGATGCATTCAAACAGGTGCAGAAGCGGAAGGACAAAGTGGTCAAGCGGATTGAGGAGTATTTGACCGGGAAATTCAAATCAACGCAGCCGGAGGTGATGGAGGCGTTCAAGGAGGTCCCGCGCGAGTATTATCACTACAATTACGAAGGCAGGTTTAACACCGTCTCGAACGCCTATGACGCCGAGGCGAAGCCCTGGGGCCTGGGATACGGTTCCGTGATGAGCGATTATCTCGGGCAGGCCTACATGACACAGTTGGCCCAGCCCAAGGCCACCGATGTGGTGCTCGAAATCGGCACCGGCAGCGGTTTCCAGATTTCCCTCCTCTCCCGGATTGTGAAGGAAGCCTACAGTATTGAGATTATTGAGCCCATCGGCAAGGGTGTCGGCGAACTCTTCAAGCCTTTGGGGTACACCAACGTGCATTCGAAGGTGGGGGACGGCTATTTCGGCTGGCCCGAGGTCAAGGAGGGTTTTGACATTATCATGGTGACCTGCGCGGCCCGCTACGTGCCGCCCGCCCTGCTTGAGCAGTTGAAGCCGAACGGAAAGTTGATCATCCCGGTGGGTTCTCCCATCCGCGGCACCCAGTCCCTCTTTGTCTACACCAAGGACGCCGAAGGCAAAGTGCATTCCCGCCGCGATGTGGGCGTGCATTTCATTCCCATGAAGGGTGCCGTCGAGAAGAATCCGAAGCCCGCCAACTAAGCCAACACCCTTTCAGAAAGAAGGGAAATCAACATGATGGAAGAGACGGGCCGGGCAAACGGGACGGCCTTGTGGGAACCGGGGCGCGTGGCCGCGGAAATCTCCACCGGGCAGATATGCCGCGTTCTCAGCCAGTCTGTCCGCGCCGAACTGGACGCGACGGCGGATATTCCGGAAAAGGTGGCGTGCGCGCTGACGGATCCGAAGCCGCTTGATATTTGCATGCCCGTGCTGGAC
>CAZOMH010000473.1:0-4209 GCA_964580415.1 uncultured Nitrospirales bacterium | reverse complement strand
GTGGTCGCGGCCGATGCAAAGGCCCACACGAGCGAGACGCTGCGGGCGGTGGTCAATGTTGCCGTATCCCCGGACAGCATTGTCCAGTGGGCGCGCGCCGTGGCCGATGCGTGGCCCAATCCCGCGCCCGGGGCCGAAGCATCCCTCCGCAAGAAAGGCCGCGCCGGACTGGACGAACTGCGCGGCATGATCGACAAGGTGGCGCCCGAAAAGGCCCCTGCCCTGCGGCGCATGGCGCAGATCATGGATGCCGACGAGTATGCGCCCCCACCCGACCCGCCCGTGCCTTTTCCCGAATCGGCCGCACAAATGCGTCCCGAGATGGAGACGATCTCATCCGTGCTGGTGCAGGACACGGAGGGCTGGGTGTGGCGCATCAACTCGCCGGACAGCCGCAACCATACGGTAATGGTGTGGAACGGTGCCCGTTGGCTCAAGGCAGGGCTGAAATGGGATCTCAATCAGTGGCCGCCTTTTCTCAGTGTGGATTCGGCGCGGCGCGTGTGGCTGGTTGGCGTTTCGCAGGATGGGCCGGTGCGCGTCTTTTCGCCGCTGGACGGCCGGATGCTCGGCGAGGGAACGTGGAAGAAGCATGACAGCATTGAGTCCGCCCTCGACGCCTATTGGGACCCGTCGCTTTATTTCTCGCGTTCCGCGTCCAACAAGAACACATGGATTTCGCCGTTAAACAGCGTTGCGGGCTCCGCAGCCGGAAATCTGGCCTTTGTCACCGAGGATGCGCTTTGCGCCCGCGTCGGCGGTCAATGGCACCGCTGGGGAGTCGCCGAATTGCCGGGCTCCCTCGATCCGGCCACGAATCTGTGGTGCCTGGCCTTTGACAGCGAAAATCGACTGGTCGTGAACCGCAGGCAGGATGTTCTGCGCCTGGAAGATGCCTGCAAATGGGCCATTCAGCCTGCGGGGCAACAGGAATCGGCCCTTTCCCACACAGCGGCCCCGTCCTGCGAAACCGTCTGGGATCCGCAGCCCGAAGGGCTCTATTGTGCCACATTTGGCGTGCGCGCTTTGGTGCTTCCCAGAGCCAAACTCCCCTCGGAATACCCCTCCAAAGTGGATCAGGTTCTGTTCGATCCTTCCGGCACCATGTTCGCCCGGAGCGCCTCCGACCACAGATCCTGCATGCGCTTCTACTATCCCATTACCCTGCCCAAAACCAGTGCGGAATTTGCTGCCGCAAACGATGGTATGCGCATGGTTCGCGTCACAAACACCGACGCATCCGCCAAACACGCATGGCGGGTTGACGGGGAAACATGGCACGACGCCGTGCCCGAACGCGAAATTGCACTCCCCCCGATGGCCGCGGGCCACCACACAGTGGACCTGTGCGCGGTGAACGCCGCCGCCCTGCCCGATCCCAACCCCGTGCGCCTCGAATTCGACGTCGCCCAAAGTGAAATCAAGACCCCCGAACCGGTGAACGTGGACGCCCTGCTGCAACAACTGGCCACCGGTTCCTCGAAAGAAAAAGAACAGGCCGCCAAGACGCTGGTCGGAGTGGGACCGGAAATTCTTCCCAAAGTCAGGGCGCTCCATGCAGAAACCAAGGACGAAAACACACGCTGGTGGACCGAAGTCCTGATTCAAAACGTGGAATAAGGAGGCAAAGAGCAGCCATTCCAGGCCATTATTGCGGATTACCGGGCTATTCGGCTGCTGTCCTGAGCAGCGTCACCGCCCTTTACGCTGCAACATCATGGCCCCACCGGACGGAGGAAACACCTTCGGGCGAAGGTCGTCAAAAATGCGCGTCCAGCGTTTGACCTGGTCCGGTCGAAGCACACCCGAAATGTCGTCCCGAATTCCCTGCACCTCCACGTCAATTTGGGGTGCGATCTCCTGTCGCGCCTCGGCAATCGCCTTGGCGCGGCGTTGAAGAATGGCCTTGACCTGGGTCGATTGTTCCTTGTCGAGTCGGAGTATGCGGGTCAGGTGCTGGGCGGCCCGTTCGGGCATCTGTTCCGGGTACTGTATGGCGGTGGTCACCCTGTTCCATGCGGCCCGCGCCACAACGCCGCCGCCTGTGACCGCGCCGCAGGCAAAGATCAGCAGGCCCAGGAGAATGTTCAGTATCCAGCGGCGTTTCTTGGTGGGCGCGGCCGAAACAGGTGCGACGATAGAAATGTCCGTATCCGGCACTGCGGTCGCCTCGGGCGCTTCCGGCGCAGACAGGGACTCACCCTCCTTAACGATCATTTCTTCTTCGGACATGACAGGGTCCCCCTAGAATTGGATGTCCGGGTAAACGGACAACAGCGCCACAAGCGGGTCGAACAGGAACCCGAACGCGTCGGCGCTCTCGGCCACCGTAAGCAGGGCCACGGCACAGGACGCCAGCGCCACGGCCGCGAAAGGCCAGTTCCACACGGGAAGCACGTCCCGCCGGCGCGCGCGAAGCGCGCCAAGCACGCCCACCGTCACATCCACCGACGGCGCGACCTCTGTTCGGGCTGCCGCCGCAAGACGGTCAACCATCCGTTCCGCAACATTATTGCTCTTTCGGTCCATAACCGGCCTCCTCAAGCAGGCCCCGCAGCCGTTGCCGGGCCCGGAATGCGCGCACTTTGACCAGTGTCACGCTCCAGCCCATGCGTTCAGCCACCTCGGCCATGCTGCATTCTTCAAAATAGACCAGCGTCAGCACCAGCCGGTCTTTTTCCGGCAGGCGGCGCAGCAGTTCAAACAGGCATTCCGCCGCTTCCGACGGTTCGCCGCCGTCCGCCGCCCGAAGCGCCTGTTCGCTCCACGCCGTTTCCAGCGCCGCCAGCGGACCGCGCCGCCGCGCCTGACGCTTCCAGTACTGGTAACCCGTCCGCGTCGCAATGCGGCGCAGCCAGTGCAGCAGCGGCGCCGTGCCCCGGTACCGCGGCAGGCTCACAAACGCGCCCACAAACACCTCCTGCACCAGCGCCTCGTGCTCCGTCCGGTCCCGCGTAAAATGCCACATCTGCCGCGCAATCTCGCCCTGGCGCCGCCGGACAATCCGCGCAAAAGCAGCCTCGTCCCCCCCCGCCGCCGCCATTGCGTCGGCGAGGTCCGGATCATCCTGCGTGGACCTGTCCTGTACGTCCGCCATGCACCTTCCACATCTGTGTTTCCCGCGCCGGTCAGTCATCGGGCCGGACGTGCGGTTCGCCGTCATCATAGCCCCGTGCGGACACACCACGCCACCGGGCGTTCAATCCAACACCTGTCCGGCAATCACTTAGTGGCCACGGCCGCCCGGAAGGTTACAGACCCCCTCGTCACTCCCCTGTTTTGCACCGTAGTTCTCCTCATTCCCTGTCTCGTTGGTCCTTCGTCCTTAATCCTTTGTCCTTCGATCATTGCCTGATTCGGCCCGGCGGTGCTATACTCGCCCCCGACATACCCTTTGGGCGGCTGGCTCAGTTGGTTAGAGCGCCTGCCTTACACGCAGGATGTCACAGGTTCGAGTCCTGTGCCGCCCACCATTCTTTTCCCGCGATCTTCTTCGCGCGGCATATTGACGGTTTTCCGCCGTGGATAAGGCTGTGACCCACCCTCCAAAACGTGCTAAAATGCCTTTTTTCCAAGCCATCATAACGAAACGGACCCGGGATGGAATTCAAACACGCATTAGATCAGGGAGTGCTTTTTCTGGACGGGGCGATGGGCACCACCGTGCACAGCCTCGGCTTTGATGACACCGCTTTTGGCGGGTCGGACTACAAGATGCTGGTCGATCTGCTGTGCTTTTCGCAGCCCGAGGCGATGATCGACGTTCATCTGCGGTATTACCGCGCCGGTTCGCACGCCGTGGAGACGAACACGTTTGGGGCGTCCCCGTTCCGTCTGGCCGAATACGATTTCTCCGGGCTCAATCTGGACCGCTTTGCGCCCAATCCCTACGGCAACGACCTGCGTCTGCTGTCCCATGACGAATTTGCCTATTACCTGAGCCGCCGTGGCGCCGAACTGGCCTGCGCCGCGCGCGACCGTTACCGGGCGGAATCGGGTTATGACGGGCGGCCGCTGTTTGTCGTCGGATCCATGGGCCCGTCGAACCGGGTTCTGTCGAGCACGCGTGCCGCGCTGAAACAGTCCACCTTTGACGCCATCGCGGACAATTTCCGGCGCCAGGTGACCGGGCTCATTGACGGCGGCGCGGATGTGCTGCTCTTTGAGACCCAGCAGGACATTCTCGAGTTAAAGGCGGCGGTGTTTGGC
>CAZOMH010000472.1:0-4225 GCA_964580415.1 uncultured Nitrospirales bacterium | reverse complement strand
TGTGTGGCTGCTGGCGTCCGTCGCGGCGCTGGGCGGACTGCTTTTCGGCTACGACACGGCGGTTGTGTCCGGGGCCATTGTCTATATGAAACAGTACTGGCACCTCGACCCGATGGCCAAAGGATGGGCGGCATCGAGCGCGCTGGTGGGATGCATCGTCGGCGCGATGCTCGCCGGCGCGCTCAGCGACTGGCTGGGACGCAAGAAGATCATGCTCCTTTCGGCGCTCTTTTTTGGCGTTTCAGCCGTGGGTGCGGCCCTGCCGCAAACGGTCTCCCAACTTGCCATGGCGCGCATGCTGGGCGGTTTCGCCATCGGCGCCGCGTCCATGCTGTCGCCGCTGTATATTGCGGAGATAGCGCCCGCGCCGGTGCGCGGGCGGATGGTTTCGCTCAACCAGTTCGCGATTGTGGGCGGCATGCTGGTGGTCTATTTCATCAACGCCCTGATCACACAACTGGGAGAGCATCTCGGCGGTGAGGCGTGGAACATCGCCTATGGCTGGCGGTGGATGTTCGGCTCGGGCGGGCTGCCGGCTGTGCTGTTCTTCGTGCTGCTCTTTTTCGTGCCCGAAAGCCCCCGCTGGCTGATAAAGCGCGGCCGCCGCGACGAGGCCATGACGGTGCTGACGCGGGTGAACGGTGACGCGCAGGCGCGCCGCGATGCGGCGGAGATTGAGGCCGCCATCGCGCACGAGGACACGTCGGTCATGCAACTGTTCCGGCCCGGACTGCGCGGCATCATGATCATGGGCATCGTGCTGGCCGTGCTCCAGCAGGTGACGGGAATCAACGTGGTGCTGTACTATGCCCCGGACATTTTCAAGAGCCTGGGAGCCTCGTCAACCTCGGCGTTCTATCAGACGGTGATTGTTGGTGCCGTAAACATGGGCTTTACCGTGCTGGCCATCTGGGTGGTGGACCGTGTCGGGCGCAGGTTGCTGCTGCAACTGGCCTCGATAGGGATGGGGCTTTCGATGTTCATGCTGGGCGGCGCCTACGCGCTGGGACAGTTGAAGGGCATGCTGGCGCTGGTGTTCGTGCTGGCCTATGTCGCGTCCTTCGCGGTCGCGATGGGTCCGGTGGTATGGGTGGTTCTGGCGGAGATTTATCCCACCCGCGTCCGCGGCACGGCCATGTCCATTGCCACGCTGTGCCTGTGGACGGCGTGCTTCATTGTGTCTCAGACATCCCCCTGGCTGCAGGAGCATCTGGCCGGGTACAGCTTCTTCATCTACGGTGCCATGTGCGTTGTGGCCGTCGTGTTTGTGTCCCTCGCCGTGCCCGAGACAAAAGGCATGACGCTGGAGCAAATCGAGCGGAGCTGGGTGAAGGAGTAGGAACGACACCCCCCGACCCCGCCCAAGGCGGGGGCATCCCCCCAGGGGGGACCCAAGACGGCGCAAAGACCGGGAGCGCCGGCATCCCTGCCGGCCATACGCCCGCCACGAGGGCGGGCGTTACGAAAGGCGTTAAGAAGTCGTATGAGTAACAATGGTCTCACGATAGAAATCGGGGTGAAATCGGACCCCATCGAATACCGCTACACTTATGAATGGCTGCTCCGCATCATGGCGGATGAGGGATTGCACCACCTCCAACTGGGCACTTTCTTCGAGATATACCAGTTGCCGGACGAGTGGTTTGTGCGACTGCGCCGGCAGGCCGAATCGTTTGGCATATCCATCTCCAGCATCTTCACGGCCCACCGCGAACTGGGCGGGTTCTTCCGCAACGAGGCGGGCTGGGAGTCGGTGGCCCGGCGCAACTACGCGCGGTTGATCGAGGTGGGCGGGCTGGTTGGCGCGAAGCACGTGGGCAGCAACCCGGGCGCCGTCCTGCGCGATGAGATGGGCGCCAAGGCGGCGGCCACGGCGCGCTATGTGGCGAACATGAAAGAATTGATGATGCACGCCGGCAGGGTGGGCGTGGAGATGCTGACCATCGAGCCGATGTCGTGCCTGGCCGAGCCGCCGACACTCATGTCTGAGATACGGGCCATGGCCGCGGAGCTCGATGCTCACCACCAGGCCGCACCGGGCACTTCGAGTGTCGGCTTCTGCATTGACACATCGCACGGATGGGCCGATCAAGACGGCATGGTGCGCGAGACACCGGAACAGCTCATCACGGCCTCGCTGCCCTGGCTGGCCGAACTGCACCTGAAAAACACGGACGCCCTGTTCAATTCGACCTTTGGCTTCAGCGATGCCGAGCGCGCGAAGGGCATTGTCGATCTGGCCCTGGTGCGCGACATGCTGCATGCCAACGCGGCGGTCATTCCCGTGAAGAAGCAGATCGCCTATCTCGAAATCGGCGGACCCAAACTGGGCCGCGACTACAGCGACTGCAAGCTTGAGGACATGCTGCGCGCGTCCATCAGCCATATCAAGGAGGTGTTCGCCGCGCCACCGAGACCCGAGACAGCGCCGGTGATTGAAATCACCGCGGCGAAGCCGCAGGAACCGGTGCTCCGCTCCGGCACGCTGCTCACGGCCCCTTCAATCATGTGCGCCGACCTGCTGCACCTGGAGGAAAGCGTGCGGCGGCTGGAGGCGGTCAACGCCGACCTGCTGCATATCGACGTTATGGACGCCCGTTTCACGCCCAACATGCCGCTTGGGTTCGAGGCGTTCAAGCAACTCCGCGGCAAAACGTCCATGCCTTTCGACGCGCACCTGATGGTGGACAAGAACGACTTCTTTGTGGAGCAGATGGCCGAATTGGGCGCATGGATGGTGTCGGTGCATGTGGAGTCGGCGGTGCATCTGGACCGCACGCTCGGCCGCATCCGCACACTGGGCATGAAGGCAGGGGCCGCGCTGAATCCGGGAACGCCGCTGGGTGTGCTGGACTATGTGCTGGACCGGCTCGACTTCGTGCTGCTCATGACGGTGAATCCCGGCTATGCCGGACAGCGCATCGTGCCCTTCGGCCTGCGCAAGATTGCCGAGTGCCGCGAATGGCTCTTGAGCCGCGGCTCAACCATCCCGATCCAGGTGGACGGCAACGTGAGCGTTGAGTTGATTGAAGAGATGACCGCGGCCGGCGCGGACATCCTGGTCGCGGGCACCAGCAGCGTGTACCACAAGGGCGGGACGCTGGCGGAAAACATGCAGCGTACCCGCGACCTCGCAACGTACGGACTGGCGCGGCGCGAAAGTTGATCCGAAAATGTGGAACAGCTGCCCCGGCCCGGCAAAACACCCCCTACTCGACAAGTTCATCCTTGCGGGCAAGAAATCCGTCCCGCGCATGCGCGGGACGGGTTCTTGGGATGGTCTTGCGTGTGTCTCTACAGTTGGATGGCGTCGATCCCCGGAATACAGGAGTCCAGCGGGACAGTCTCGATGTAGGTGGCGCCGAGTTTTGCCAACTCGTAGCGGACGCGGGCAATGGGCAGCTCCTTGTTCGACGCGCTCATCTGAATGCTGAATTCGGTGAAGCTGACCCCTTCATTCATGGTCGGCTCGTCGCCAAACAGCTTGTTCTCGCGCAGGTACCCGAGCACCGCGGGAACATGCTCCTTCTTGGCGTTGAACAGCACGAGCACCTTGTTCTCCGCAAAAACGGCCCCGTAGAGATTGAGCAGGAACATCTGGGCCAGGTCGCGTTTGGCCGGATTGTCGCGCATTCTCGGGGTGGTCCAAATACCCGTTTCTGACTTCATAATTTCTTCGCTGATCTGCAGGCCGTAATTGCGGATGGCGCTGCCGGTCTGCGTGATTTCGAGGCCGAGATCGACAGCGCCGTTAAGCACCTTTGCCTCGGTCTTGCCCCAGGACTCATAGACGACCAGCCCGGCCTCAATACGCGGCGGGGTGTGGTATTTTTGCACCGAGTAGCCGCTGTGGCTTTCCGCGAAACCCAGCGCCGCGATCTTCTTCCGGAACCACTCGATGGCGAGATAGGGCATCTCGGAAACCATCTTGACCACGGGCTTCTCGCGCAGCAGGCCCGTCAGCCATGCGTCAAAAGTGACGTCCTTCAGCGGCAGGTTGATGACGACAATGCGCACGTTGCCCCGTTCGAGCGACAGCACCTTGTTGACCTTGACCTCGCGGTTGTACTCATAGCGGTACTCAAGCAGGCGTTCGGTGACCCAGTCGTCGCCGCCGATGGCAATGTCCACCTCGTCGAGGGCGAGTTGGGCGCCGAATTCCTGCGGGCGCCCGTCCCAGCCCACCAGCCCGGTGTGCATCAGGAAGGTGGTGGGGCCGCCGTCT
>CAZOMH010000471.1:0-4228 GCA_964580415.1 uncultured Nitrospirales bacterium | reverse complement strand
GCAGTGCGTTTCGCAGCCGAGGCCGGCGCGCCGGTTATCAACACCGACGAGGGTCCCAAGCCGGCCTGGACCACGGAGGAAGAGGACTATGTGCTCATGCGGTACACACTGGTCGAGGCCGCCAAAGTGGCCGAGCCGCGCGGCATTCTGATCGGCATCGAGCCGCACCAGCAGTACAGCAAAACCCCGGACGGACTAGACCGCATTCAGGCGCTGCCCGGCAGCGCCGCGGTGGGCGTCAATTTCGACACCGGCAACAGTTTTCTTGGCGGTGAGGATCCCTACCGATGGCTGGAGCGCGTCAGGGACCGGTTGGTCCATGTGCATGCCAAGGATATTTCCATTCAGCAGTCCGACGCCGAACGCGGCAAAGTGACCGGCACGCCGGTCGGTTGCGCCTGCGGCGAGGGTGTCATCGACTGGAAACGCGTGATCGACATTTGCAGGGCTGCACCGCGCGACCTGGTGCTTTCGGTGGAATGCGGCACCGTTGCACAGGCCAAGGCGAGCGTAGAATATCTCAAGTCTCTCCTTGCGGATTGACTTCCAATGCGCCCATTGTGCCCGGGGTCTGTTCCAGACGCGGGTTGATTGCCGAAATATGGGACAATCTGTGCAAAGTCGGCAGTGTTTCCCACACAGGACGGGCGCTGTCATCGAAGCGGTGAATATGGAACGTTTTTGGATTGTTAACAGGTGCGTTGACAATGAGACAACCTTGGGTCCATGAGAAGCAGCATGAGACAGGCGCATAAAGGAACGGTACGTATTTCGGTTGTGCTGATATTGGCCATGAGCCTGTCGGTGTTCACGTCGGTGTGTGGCGGTGGGGCCGCCCTGGCGGAACAAGCCTGCGGCGGGGCCAAGGTCGGCCCGGCCTGCGGATGCTGCTGCGGGTCAGGCAAAGTTCCTGCTGAAAAGAGCCTCGGATGCGCCAAGTGCGGCGCATTTCAGGGACTCGCCAAGGACGACAGGTGTACTTGTGGCCGGACCTCTCCGAACATGCCCCCGGTAATTCCCGCAAGTCCCTGCCAAGACCGTCTGATTCTTGGGCGGTCTCTAGTGCAGGCCGCGGGACTTCTTGCTTCTTCCCCCGGGGACGCCGGGGCCGGTGTGCAGCCTGTGGACGCATTGCCACTTGGTCCGCATCCGGCGCATGTGATGTGCTGTGTCTGGCGCTGCTGAAACCGGTGCCGTCTGGCGGCACCGGCCGACCGGGCAAAGGGCGCTGTTTGTCCCAACCAGGTGCGGCCGGGCAGAAATGAACCCAAAACGTGTGATCCACACGAGAGGAAAAAGATCATGAAAAAGACACTATTGTTGACGGTGCTGTTCGCGTTTGTGTTGACCTTTGGCGTGCTTTCCGCAATGCCGGCCCATGCTGCCGGCTGCTGTGACAAGGCCGCGAGTTGCGACAAAGCTGCGTGTGACAAGTGCCCCTGCAAGGGCGGTGAAAAGTGTACCTGCGGAAAGGACTGCAAGTGCCCCTGCTGCAAGGACGGTAAATGCACCAAGCCTGCGGCGCCCGCACCCGCACCTGCGCCCGCAAAGTAACGGACGTCCATAGTACCCGTTACCCTGTTTTTTCGGAGCCGGTTCCCGCGAACCGGCTCCTATTTGTTGTGGGGAGGATGGAAATTTGCTCTATATATTGTGGAGTGGTAGAGTTTTGCTGTCGCTTTGGCCCTTCCGAGAAACGTTTTCGTATCAGAGTCCTTGACAGTGCCTTCACGACGGTTGAACATTCATCCAGACAGGGATGCGAATGAAGCGGAACGAGACAGCCTGGTCCTTGCGAATGCTCTTCGCCACAGTAATGGTGCTGGGGATGAGTATGCCTGTGTATTCGACGGGAACCTTTCCAGTGACAACGAGTCATGGTCGTGAAGGAGTATTCTTTCCGGCAGCGGGACTTGCCGCTTTCGTTGACCAGTCTCCTGTTGTCCGCGAGGCGGCGGCGTTGGCTTTTGTCATGCGCGACCCGATTCTGGACGACCCGTCATTGGACGACAACAGCGAACCCCGGGCACTCTCACGCTCCGTCGAGCAGAGTCCCTTTTCTGCCGGGTTCGGCGGGAGTGCGCGGGCATTGGGCACGGATATTTCCGGAGAAGGGCTTGCCACGCGGGCAATCTGCTGTATCTGGCGCTGCTGAAGCGTTGCCGTTTGCGGGAATACAGGCCACTTCAACTACAAAATAACAACAGGTACACACCAGACCCAGGAGTTCCAATCATGAAAAAGTCACTTGTTCTTGCCGTTCTGTTCTCTTTCGTCATGTCCTTTGGCGTATTGACAGCCTATCCGGCGCAGGCCTTTGCCGCCTCCGGGAAATCCACTTCGGCACAGACCGCGAAATCTCTTGATGCCAAAAGCGGCACGTCTCCCAAATCGGTCAACCATAAGAAGTCGTCCAAAGGCGGCAAGAACGCAAAACACGCAAAGTCGTCCAAGAAGAGCAAACACAGCAAGTCAAAACATACCAAGTCCAAGAAGGGCGCCAAGCACAGCGCCAAATAGGCGCTGTTTGCTGAATCGCAGTATTTTCCGGGCCGGTCCTTTTGGGGCTGGCCCGTTTTCTTGCGGTCCCGGCCTGCTAATGCGTATCCTTACCGCCGCGGCGGTGCTGGTTTCCGCCTTGGGGATATTCCTGTGATTGTACCGTTTTACTTGGTGAGCCTGGGTGTCGCCGGCGGACTCGTCGGCGTGTGGGCCCGTCGTATGCTTGCAGCCGCCGGGCTCGTGTCCGGTTTCCATTCCGGTCTGCTGACTGTGGTGGCAATCGGCCTGGCCTACGTCGGAATTGAGCTTGTCTTCATGGGCTTTGTCCGTTTGCTCAAGCCCACCCGTTCGTCGTTGCCGCTGGTGTGTGATATGGCTGCCCAGGCGGCGGCGCTGCTGCTGGTGCCCTATCTGCTGCACATTGCGGTGCCGTGGCCCTGGGCCGTGCTGCAAAAATACGAGGCGCTGCTTTACTTTGGCGCTTTTGCCGGTCCGCACGTTTTCTTGAAGCTGGTGGTCTTTTTCGGTGCCTTGCAGTCCCGGCCCGCCTCGCCGATTCCCGCGCTGGGTTACTTCGCGGCGGCGGTTGCCGCACTGTTTGGCGCGTTTGCGGCGCAGCAGCAGCTTGCCGCGGCCGCGCTGCGCAATACGACCGTGCCTGCCGGTCCTGAAGCGGCGCTGCGCGCGGGCAGCACCTGGACCAAAGCCCGTGAATTGCGCGAGGGGCTTGCCGCCCACGTGCCGCTGGCGGATTCCCATAATGACGGTGATTTGGTGTTGTACCTTTCCCAGTCTGAAGACGACCCGTCACGGCTGGACACGGCGTTTGTGACCCTTGCTTTCAGCGGCGGCATGTCCGCCCCGTTCGAGGGGCAGGTCACGCTTTCGGTCGGCCAGTGGACAGAATTCCGTGTGCCCGCCGGAAGTCTGCCGGAAAAATACGACGCGGTGGATGTGCTTTGGAGCGCCCGTCCGGGACAGGAATGGCTGGCCAAGGCAGGACTGCGCCCAGTGGTTGCCACAGACCGCCGTATGGCCGTTTCCGGGCCATGGTTCATTGACCGGCCCGAAGCGGCGAAGAAGAAATCGGTTGTCGTGGTTGCGCTCGACGGGGTTCGGTCCGAGAACATGAGTGTTTACGGCTACAGCCGCGAAACGACGCCCGCGCTTAAAGCGCGCGCGTCCTCCATGTCCGTTTTTGAACAGGCATACACCCCCGCACCGGAGACATCGGCCGCATGCATGTCGCTGTTGACCGGCGTCAATCCGCTGCGGCACGAATACTTGGGAGGGCATCAGCCCGGGTCCGACAGCAAGCCGCCCCCAACGCTTCCCGATATACTTCTCGGTTTTGGCTATCAAACGGCGGCTTTTACCGACGGACGAGGCATAGACGGGCAGGATTTGGCACAGGGGTCGGGGTTCGAGCGGGGCTTTTTGTTTTTTGATGATGCCGCTCCGATGGAGGCTCCGCCGCCCGTTCCGGGTTCGTCCGCCCCGCCCGCGCCGCTGCCCCGCAGCGACGGCGCAACCCTCACGAAAGCCGCAGACTGGATTGAGGCGCATTCCGGCGACCCTTGGTTCGTATTTGTGCGTTTGCGCGAACTGCGGGCACCCCAGCGGCTTGACCGCTATGGGGAGGGCTTTCTTGGCAAGGGCCGTTCCACCAATTCAGTTGATCTTTACGATACGGTGCTGCTTGACTTGGACCGGCGTTTGGAAGCCT
>CAZOMH010000470.1:0-4246 GCA_964580415.1 uncultured Nitrospirales bacterium | reverse complement strand
CGACCTGCGAAGGCTCGCCGAAACACCCGTGCCCGCATGGCTCACGAAGCTGCGGAACGGCGGCGAAAAAGAGTTTGCAGAGGCCGTGTTTCCGAACACGAAGATGGAAGAGTGGCGCGAGACAAACCTGGCCGCGCTGGTGGATACCCCTTACTACTCCATTACCCGCATGCCCCGGCACAATCTGGCGGCGTTCGACACCGCCCCGCACCGGATTGACGGCTGGATCAATCTCGTGTTTGTGGACGGGTTCTTTGACGCGGCCATTTCCGACGCCGCTTCACTGCCGCAAGGGGCGTATGCGGGCAGTCTCGCCCGGGCCATGACCGGTCCCGCGGAACCGATTGTGCGCAAGCATCTCGGCACCTGCCTTGGCGGGCGCAGCGCCTACACGGCGCTCAACACGGCGTTCATCCAGGACGGCCCCTTCCTGTATGTGCCCAAGGGCATGGAACTCGACCGGCCGGTGCATTTCATCTGCATCGCCACCGAACGCCAGCCAAACGCCGCATCCCACTACCGGGCGCTGATCGTGCTCGACGCACTGGCCAGGGCCACCTTTGCCGTGACCAGCGTGTCCATGGGCGCGGGCGAAAACCATTTTGACAACGCGGTCGAGGAAATCGTTGTGGGCGACGGCGCGGCGCTTACGCGCTGCGAGGTCATCGATGCGGGCGTTACGGGACGGCGGCTCTGCACCACGGAAACGCGGCAGGGCCGGGACAGCCGCCTGGACTCCTACAGCATCACGCTGGGCGGCGCCATCGTGCGCAACCAGATATGTGTCCTGCTCGGAGAATCGGGCGCCGAGACCCATTTGAACGGGCTCTACCTGAACGCGGAAACGGGTCTGGTCGACAACAACCTGCACGTGACCCACGCCGCAACCAACTGCACGAGCCGCATCGCCTACAAGGGCGTGCTTGACGGCGCCAGCCGGTCCGTGTTCACCGGCCGCGTGCTGGTGGTGCCCCATGCGCAGAAGACCGATTCGGTGCAGTTGAACAACAACCTGCTTCTGTCAGAAACGGCCCGCATGGAGACCCGGCCCCAGTTGGAAATTTACGCCGACGACGTCAAATGCACCCACGGCGCGACCGTGGGTCCACCGCCGCCGGAGATTGTGTTCTATTTCCGCAGCCGCGGCGTGGACGAAAAAACCGCGCGCGGCATGCTCACCTATGGCTTTGCCGAAGACCTTGCCGGGCGCATTCCCGACCCGGCGCTGCGGCAAAGACTGGACGGCATCATGTACCGGCGCTTCAGCCCCGGCATCAATGGATAACCCCATGGCAGCAACAGCCCCGCATACCGCTCCGGCCCCCGCGGCCCCCTATGACGTGGATCGCGTTCGGCGCGATTTCCCCATCCTTTCACGCACGGTGCGCAACGAAAAGAAGCTCGTGTATCTGGACAACGCGGCCACTTCGCAAAAACCGCAGTGCGTCATCGACGCCATCTCGCGGTACTACAGCGAGGACAACGCGAACGTACACCGCGGCGTGCATTTTCTGAGCCAGCGCGCCACCGACCTCTACGAGGAGGCCCGGCACAAGATTAACGGGTTCCTGGGCACGGTGGTGGGCTGCGAGACCATCTTCACCCGCGGCGCCACAGAGGCGATTAACCTCGTGGCCCACGGCTTCGGCAGGGGCTTTGTCAACGCGGGCGACGAGGTGCTCATCTCGCACATGGAGCACCATTCCAACATCGTGCCGTGGCAGATGCTCTGCGAGGCGCGCGGCGCCAAACTGCGCGTCATCCCCATCAACGACGACGGCGAACTCATCATGGAGGAGTTCGACCGCCTGCTCAACGAGCGCACGAAGATGGTCAGCGTGACCCACGTGTCCAACGCGCTCGGGACGGTCAACCCGGTGGCCGAAATTTGCCGCAAGGCGCGCGAGGCCGGGGCCCGCGTGCTCATTGACGGCGCGCAGAGCGCGCCGCACACCCCCATCGACATGAAGGCCATCGGCGCCGACTTCTTCGTCGCTGCGGGCCACAAAATGTACGGGCCCACCGGCGTGGGCGTGCTCTACGGCCGCGCCGAACTGCTCGACCGCATGCCCCCCTGGCAGGGCGGCGGCGACATGATTCTGTCGGTCACTTTCGAGAAGACCACCTACGCGCACATCCCCGCGCGTTTCGAGGCGGGCACGCCCCCCATTGCCGAGGTCATCGGCCTGGGCGAGGCCGCCGACTACCTCACCAAGCTCGGCATGGACAACGTGGCGCGGCACGAGCACGACCTTATGGTTTACAGTACGGAACAACTGAAGCAGGTGCCGGGACTGACCATCATCGGAAACGCCGGGGAAAAGGCGGGTGCCATATCGTTCACCATGGACTGCGCCCACCCGCATGACATCGGCCAAATCCTCGACAGCGAGGGTGTTGCCGTCCGCGCCGGACACCATTGCGCGCAGCCCGTCATGAAGCGCTACGGCGTGGCCGCCACGGCCCGCGCCTCCTTTGGCCTTTACAACACCCGCGCCGAAATCGACGCGCTGGTCGCCGGCCTCCACAAGGTCAGGGAGATGTTCGCCTAATGTCCGACGCGCGCGCCATGTACGAGCAGGTCATCCTCGACCACAACAAGAACCCGCGGAACTTCGGGCCCATGGAAGCGCCCGACCGTGTCGTGGACGGCTTTAACCCGCTCTGCGGCGACACCTTCAAGATATTCCTCAAGTTTGACGGCGACACCGTCGCCGACATCAAATTCCAGGGGCAGGGCTGCGCCATCTCGAAATCGTCGGCGTCCCTGATGACCACCCTCGTCAAGGGCAAGAGCCGCACCGAGGCCCAGGCGCTTTTCGACGCCTTCCACCACATGCTCAAGACCGACCACACCGCCCCGGTGGACGAGGCGGCGCTCGGCAAGCTCAAGGTCTTCGCGGGCGTCCGCGAATTTCCCGTCCGCGTGAAATGCGCCACCCTCGCATGGCACGCCCTCGATTCGGCGCTGAACGAGGAGCCCCCCGAAGAGCCCGTCACCACGGAGTAGGGGGCATGGGGCAGAAGAAGACGGCTGGCTAAATGTGCGGCGGCATCGACGCCGCTGCGCTCTGCCGCCGCACCCATAGAAGCCCGCGTCAGAATTCAAAGTCTGCCGTGACCGGCAGAGAACCAAATATCTCTCCCAATGTGTCTGCGCGCTGAAGGTTGCTGAACGGCGTCTCTCTAAAGCGATTTCAGTGGTTGAACCACCATATCTTGTACCCCGACTGTGAACAGGTTATCCAGAAGTTATCCACAACCTTTCCAACCGGCTGTGCATAAGTTTTCTAGAATTTCCGCCACAAATCCATCCTTAACTCATACAGCGTAAGATTATATGTGACAATCACTTGGCGTTCACACAGTAAGACGGCGGGACGAATTGCGCCAGTCCATATTCTGGACAGTCCCGTGAAAAATCCGGGGTTTTCCCAAAGTTATCCACGGCCCGCTTCCACTTTTCCACAGCGTTCGACCACAACATGTGGAGCGTTTGTTTCGCGGGCCGTCAGGAATAGATGCCGCCGACTTTGTCAAACGGGTTGCATTGCCTGAAATGCGTGCGGTACGCTGTCGCCTGGAAGGGGTTGGAACTGCGTTTGTTTTGTGAAGAAAGAGAGCATGAAAGTTCCGAACTGGAAAGCGGCCATAGAGAAGATACAGGTCCCGGGCAATGCCCGTGTTTGGGCCTTGGCGGGATTGTGCCTGGTTGCGTTTGTGGTGGCAGCAACCATAATCCGCGCTTCGAGTTCCGGAGCGGACACCCAGAAGGGCAAATTGCCCGCAGGCGGCACCATGCGCCTGGTTTCGGTGGAAAAAGTGGAGGTCAAGGCCAAGTCGGACGGACGGCAAAACCTCCTGCCGGGCGGGGATTTTCGCACATGGTGGGCCGGTGCTCCGGCGCCGCAGGGTGTCACACCGCCCGACCCTGCCGCATCCACGCTGGAGCGCGGCGAAGGCATAGCCCAGGTGTGGAAGCGCCCTGAAGCGCCCGGTTCGATTATTCCCCGAATGCGGCTGGAGGCAGGCAAACTGCCCGCAGGCACCTATGAACTGGAGGCACTGGCCACCGGCTCCACGGGCGGCGCCGTGGCGCTGGGCCTCTGGGGGCAGTTGGGCAGCACCGCATTGCTTCCCCTCAATGACGATTTCATTACCATTCTGCCCGGAGGGGGCCAGGCAAAACGCTACACGCGGCGGTTTACGCTGGACGAAGCCAGCGTTGTCATGATCAGCACCCGCG
>CAZOMH010000469.1:0-4249 GCA_964580415.1 uncultured Nitrospirales bacterium | reverse complement strand
CCCTACCTCGGCGACGAAGAGGTGCGCGCCATCCCCGACCCCGAATTCCAGGGGGTTGACTGGTTGGCGGTGAGGCCGTTGATTAAGAACGCACCGGTGATACCACGGCCGGGGCCGGTGGACTGACGCGGGAGAATGTGTTTACTTGACGTTTTGTTGTGATACAGGGGATTTTCTCCCCCGTATCTCGACAATGTGACAAGTGAAGCGTGGCATCGATGGCCAGAAAATGCCGTCCGAGTAGTCCGGCTCTTCCAGCGCCGGACTCATTGGGGAGCGGGCGCGCCCGCTTCGTCACCTCCCGAACCGCGGTTGGTTCCTGGGTAGGTTTCCTGTGGGTAAATGGGCACATGTTATTTACCGTATAGGGGTGGTTCCCGCGCGTGCGTACAACGCTTTCAGCGTAGAAATGCGTGAGGGGCACCGTGACCCAGGGTGGGTGTGCGGCTCCGCTTTGCTTCGCCTCCCGCCGACCCTGGGCTGTGCTCCATAACACCGTCGGTGTACAAAACAGAAAGAATGTCCACGGTCTGTATTATCATCCGACGTGTTGCGGAAGGGACTGTGTCGCACGACTGGGAAGATGGGTGTCTTTATCCCGAAGGGATACTCGAACAAAGCCATGCATCCGGCCGCGCAGATGAATTCTCCCGCCCCGGTGTCCGGCCCAACGCTCTTGGCTCCATGCGCTCCTTGGGATCACAGGGCAAGGGGAGGGCGCAGGGACGACAGAACCAACTTGTCATCTTGCTGAGATACAGGGATCAAATTCCCCCTGTTTCTAAACGTTCCGACAAGGCAGACATTGACGAAATGTGGCGATGACGGGTGTCGCGGGTCGTGGACGCAATCCCTTCAGGAAACGGCCGAACCACCGGATTGGCGTTGTCCGACTTGACATATCCCAGGGGTATCGCCTAAAATCCGGCTTACGGTGGCGGCATAGCCAAGTGGTAAGGCAGAGGCCTGCAAAGCCTTTATACCCCGGTTCAAATCCGGGTGCCGCCTCCAATTTCTTTCTCTTCATCCCATTTTCCCTCATTCATCCCTGTCGGGGGATGGCTCTGTCTGGGCCGGCCAAGCGTAGAGGGGGGTTCAATCCAGATCGCAGTTGATCCGTTCTTGTGCGCGCAAATCCTGGACGGAATGGCCGTTATGGACTCAGGCAGCCGGGCGACTTGAGATTTGAGCCCGTCTCGCGCCCATTGTCCGCACGGGAAATGTGTTACGACCGGCGCGGCTGTCTCATCCGCACCTGTGGAGGGGAAGAGACTGCGCGGGACGGGCCCGGCGGACCGGCCCCGCGCATTACAGGACGAAATGGCTGAGAGTTTCGGGTTAGAACTCGATGCTGGTGCCCGCGTAGAAGACGTTGTACTGGTCGTCGCGGTCTCCGTTCCATGGGACAAGGCCGTTGTCGAGGATATAGGCGCCTTCCAGTCCGCGGTCGCCGAAGAAGTGGGCGTACATGGCATAGAAAGCAAGGTCTTCGCTGTACTGGTAGTTGGCGAAGACGTCCACTTCCCAGCCGAGGTCGCGCGATGCCTTTTCTTTCCACCACAGGTGACCGGTTCCGGGGCCGGGTTCGTCGGTTTCGACCTTGCCCAGGTTCAGCTTCAGGGTGACCGACTCGGTCGGGGCCAACTCGACGCCGGCGGCGTAGTAGCGCAGGTTGGACATGTCGGTGAAGGCCAGCACCTTGGTGTATTCGGGATCGGAGAAGAGCCGGTTGAAGGGCAGCGTGCGGTCGTTGGACCAGACCGAGCGGTCGGGGTCGCCGCCGCCGAGGTAGGCGGCCCAAAGGTAGGGCCGGGGCGACCATGCGACGCCGAAGGTGTATCCGACCTGAAGGTCGGCGCCGAAGGCGTCATAATCGGTGTCGGCATGGCCGGTGTAATAGGGGGAGGGACATGCCGAGGGGAGGTCGTTGATGCCGCCAAACTGGTACGCGCCTTCGGCGCGGTAGTCAAAGCCGCCGATCTTTCCGGCGGCGCGGAGGCCGGCGGTGTGGATGTCGGCGGGGAACCCGTTGAGCGCGCCGTCGTCGCGCAGGTATATCCAATAGGCGTCGAAGGTCTGGTCCTGGACGGCGGTGCAGCTTGCATAGGCAATGTAGAGGTCGGTGTCGCCCTTGCCGAAGTTTTGGTATGTCTCGGCGAGCTTTGCGGCAACGAGATCAAAGGTGAAGGTGTCGGCAGTGCAAGTCAGGCGCAGGGCGTCGAAGGAAAGCCCGTAAACCGGCGTGCAGTCACTGTTGTTGCCGATGAGCCATTCGCTGCCAAAGGTGAGTTCCTGGCGGCCGGCCTTGAGGGTGAGCGGGGCGCCCCACATGTTGCGCACCTCGATGTAGGCCTGGTACAGGCCGACGTCGGCGGTGCCGCGGACGTCCGCGCCGGTGAGGTAGTCGGAGCGGAAGCTGTCGCCCCAGGGCGCGTAGGTGTCGAACTCGACGAATGCGGCCACGTCTTTGGTGAAGTCGGCTTTGACGTGGAGCCGGGTCCACTCGTCCGCGTAGGCGATGTCGGGCAGCGAGTCATACCCGTAATAGTAACCGTAGACCTGAATGTAGCCGCCGACCTCGGCGTTTTGCAGTTCGGCGGTGGCGGACGCCGCACACAGTGCGGCGGCAAGGCACAGCAGGACGGGGCACAGTCTTCTCATGGCCGTTTCTCCTCTCATGACCGTATGCCGAATCGGCGGCTGCAATAATACCCAACCGGGGCGGGGCGGTGCATCCTTGAAGAATGCGTCCTTCAGTCTTCGTCCAAAGACAAAGGGGCCGGAGCCCCGCGGTGGTCAGCAACCGCGAAGCTCCGGCGATGGGAGGGGGGGAAACTAGAAGGATATCTCGGTTTCGAGATAGAGGTAGTCGTAATCGTCGCCGCGGTCGCCGCCCCACTGAAGCAGGCCGTTGCCGGAGATGTAGGCGTCCTCAAGGCCCTTTTCGCCGAAGAAGTGGATGTATCCGGCGCGGAAGACGAGGTCCTCGCTATACTGGTAACTGCCGTACACGGCGGCTTCCCAGCCGAGCTTGGAGGAGTCGGTCACGGGGCCCGCCTGGTCTGCGGCAAAGTAGGCGCCCACCAACTGGAGCTTGAAGGGCTCGCCGGGCACAAGGTCCACACCGGCGGCATAGTAGAACACATTTGACAGGTCGGTGGAGTCCAGGAACTCGGAGTACTCGATGTTGGAGAAAAGGCGGTTGAAGGGCAGGGTGCGGTCATTGGACCAGCAACTCCGGTCGGGATCGCCGCCGCCGAAGTAGGCGAAGCGGGCGAAGGGCCGGGGCGACCACACGGCGTCAAAGGTGTAGCCGACTTCGGCATTGGCCCCGAAAGCGCCATACTTGGTGTCGGCGGTGCCGAAGCCTGCGGGGCAGGCGGACGGCAGATCATCGACGGAACCGAACTGGTAGGCCACTTCGGCCTTGTAGTCAAACGAGCCGATTTTTCCTGCTCCGCGGAGGCCAAAGGTGTGGATGTCAACGGGATTACCGGTGGCCAAAAGTGCGCCGTCGTCACGGACGTACATCCAGTATGCGTCGAGCGACGTGTCGGTAATTCCGGTATAGCTGCCGTAAACGGCGTAGAAGTCGGTGTCGCCCTTGCCGAAGTTGTTGAAGGTTTCGGCAAGCTTGGACGCCACGGCATCCACCGAGAACAGGTCTGTCTTGTAGGTCAGGCGGACGGCGTCAAAGGAGAGGCCCCGGAAATAGCTGGAGGCGTCATTGACACCAACAAGGAACTGGTCGCCGAATTTGAGTTCCTGGCGGCCGACCTTCAACGTGAGGGGGGCACCCCAGAGGTTGCGCACCTCGATGTAACTCTGGTAGAGGTCCACATCGGCCGTGCCCCGGCTGTCGATGCCGTTCAGATAATCCGAGCGGAAGTTGTTGCCCCAGGCGTTCCAACTGTCGAATTCGACAAATGCGGTGATGTCGTTGGTGAAATCGGCCTTGACACCCAGGCGGGTGCGCTGTTCAATGAACGACTGGTCGGGAAGCGAGGCGTAGTTGTAGTAACTGCCGCGGATGCGCAGGTTTCCGCTCAGCTCGACATTCTGGAGTTCGGCCCGGGCCGTACTGCCCGCGATGGCCACAAGCGCGCCAATCATGAGAAGGTTCTTCAAACGCATGATGCGTAATCTCCTTGGTTGTGCTGCAAGGTCAAAGTGGTGCGGGGCGCATGAGCGCGTCCGCCATCCTTATGAACATTCAAGCGGTGCGTGCGATCCGGCAGTGCGTGGGTGG
>CAZOMH010000468.1:0-4249 GCA_964580415.1 uncultured Nitrospirales bacterium | reverse complement strand
CGCCCGCCGCCGTCACCGTGACCGTTGCCCCGTTATGCATCTCGCCTGAAGACCACGACAACGTGTACGGACCGCCTCCGGACACCCCTGCGGGAGTCGCGCCGAGTGTTCCAACGCCCGCACCCGACACGGTGTAATATCCCGGCGCCGTGGCGCCCGGCGCAAGCATCGGCTCGCTGAACGTGGCCGACAGGCTCTGCTCCGTCACCGCCGAAACTGAATTGAGCATCGGCGACACCGTCTCCAACGCGCCTGAAACCGAATCGTTACTGCCAGCCAGCGCATACGCCCCCAACGATATAACCAGCGTCGGCGCAAACACCGTGATTAGCATGCGCACCATGTGTCTCTTTCTTCTCCTTCCCAGATTAAAATTGTGTTGAAAACAGACTGCCATCATACCACAGATGCAGTCTTTTCAACGCAGTAGTTTTCGAGTGAGGGCTGCAGATCGTCCTCGATTCGACTTCCGTCAAGCGGCTGGTGCGAAACAGCAAACGCTTCGCCCTGCGATCACGCCGCACGGCGAATTCCCCCCTCCCCTGTTGTCCTTGTTGTCTGCTCTTTCGGGTTCATGTCGTAGAAGTAAAAATATACCGACTGACAGCCTTTCCAATTTGGCGGGGGCGCGGTTTGGGGAGTGAATCGTGCCCGCCATTGATCGTTTCGCGCGCTTGTGACAGAATATGCGCATGAACAAACAAACGCGAATCCGGCCTTCTATACTGTGTGCAATCTTTGCAGCGGCGTGCCTGCTGCTCTCCCCCACCGCGCCGGCGGCGTCACAGCGTTTTATCGTGCGGGCCCCGGCGGTTATGGGGGTGTATTATCCGGAGAATCCGGAGACGCTGCTCAAGACGGTGCAGGACCTGTTTGCGGCGGCGGACGCGCCGGATGTTTCGGCGCCGATGGTGGGGTGCATTGCCTCGCCCTCGCCGTACGGCCTGGCGGGTTCGGTGACGGCGCAGGCATTCAAGAACCTCAAGCCCGGGCAGTATGACCGCGTGATCATTATTTCGGCGGCGCACATGGCGGACATCGAGAACTGTTCGGTGGAGGCGGTGGATGCGTTTGTGACGCCGTTGGGGCCCGTGCCGCTCGATGTGGACGCATTGCGGCAGATTTTGTTCTCCCCGCTTTTCACGGCGCGGTCGTTGAACTACAGGAAGGTTGCCAAGCACCCGCAGGTTCATGAATACGAATACGGCGTGGAGGCCCTTCTCCCCTATCTTCAGGAGCGGCTGCACGAGTTCAAGCTGGTCCCCATCGTTGTCGGCCGCCTTACCGATGCGGGCGGGAAATTTAATCCTGCCACGGTGGATGCCATTGTCCGGGTGCTGCGCCCGGTCATCACGGACCGGACGCTGGTTGTGGCGAGCAGCAGTTTCACGCATTTCGGCAACGATTTCAGCAACCGGCCGTTCAACGACAACATTATCGCCAACATTGAACATCTGGACCGGGAGGCTTTTGACTGTGTGATGGCGATGGACACGAAGTGCTTTGAGAAGTATTTGGATGCGACGAAGAACGTCATTGACGGGCGTCATCCCATCGAGATTCTCATGAAACTGATGCCCCCGCAAGTGCAGCCGCGGATTTTGGGATATGACACGTCGGCATCGAAGACGGGGGACTTGAACCGTTCGGTAAGCTATGCGGCTTTCACATTCCACGATCCGGACCGCCCGCCGCTGGAGGCGCGACCGGACAAGGTGCGGCCGCTGCCGATGCGGCCTGTGGCCGCCGCCGAGGGGGCCGAGTCCGCCCCTGCTGCCGGGGCCACGGCAACACCGTCCGCCCCCGCCGAACCCCAGGCCAAGCCTGCGGACAACGCGGCGAAGGTCCCCGCCAAGAGCGTGGGCAAAGCGGCAGCTTCCGACACCAAGGCTCCAACCGAGAAGAAGAAGAAACGCAATCCATGGACGAATCCCCAGACCCAGCCGTAGCCCCCGATCTCAATTCCGAAGAACGCGGCCTTTTGCTGCGGATCGCGCGGGAGAGTCTTGTCCACTTTTCGGAGACAAGGACTTTTATGGCGCTGGATAGTCCCGCGCTGTCCGGCGCATTGCGCGCGCCGCGCGGCGCTTTTGTCACGCTCCATCTTGAGGAACGGCTCCGGGGCTGCATCGGCTACATTCACGCTTCGGGCATGCTTGCCGAGGCGGTGCGTGACAATGCGGTCAACGCCGGTTTCCGGGACCCCCGTTTTGACGCGGTCCGTGCGGGCGAGATTCCCCGCCTGATCATCGAAATTTCGGCGCTGCGTTCGGGGGAAACGGCCGGGTCGCCGTTTATCGGGGTGAACGATATCAGTGAAGTGGTCGTGGGCCGCGACGGGCTCTATCTGGAACATGCGGGCGGCATGGCCAGCGGGCTGCTGCTGCCGCAGGTGCCGCTGGAATACGGCTGGGATATTGGCGCTTTTCTTGACGCGCTGTGCCGCAAGGCGGGCGTTCCGGGGGGCTCATGGAAGCGGCCGGATTTCCGGCTGTCCCGTTTTTCGGCGGAGGTTTTCGGCGAGGGCGAAGGATATCCGTCCGGATGCGCGGGCTGACGCCGGCTAGAAACGTTTAAGCATGAGCACCGCGTTTTCATTGGTGCGCTGGTAATAGCCGATGCGCTTTCCCTCGACGACAAAGCCCAGCCTGTCATAGAGGGCGCGGGCCGGGGCGTTGGTCTCGCGCACTTCGAGGCGGGCGAGCGCCGCCCCCAGATCGAAGGCGCGCGCGAGCATGTATTCTGTAATGACGCGCCCGTATCCCATGCTGCGGTGCTTTTGCGCGACAGTCACCCGGGTGATATGGGCCTCGTCGAGCACAAGCCAGAATCCGGCGTAGCCAATCATGCTGTCGCCCAGGAAGGCAAGATAGATGTACGAGTTGGGGTTGGACAATTCCTGGCGGAACATGCCGTGGGTCCATGGTTCGGGATAGGACTCGCTCTCTATGTACAGCACGTTGGGAAGGTATTCGGGCGTGAAGCGCTGAAACGAAAGCTGTGGTTTCGTTTCGCTCATGGACGGCTTTCCTTCGGCCCGCCGGCACGGGGCGGCTGCATGTCGCGCACCATTTCCGGCTGCGACTTGCGCAGGTAAACCGGGGACGCGGCGGCGGGGTCGGTGCAGGTTCCCGCGGCCAGCATGGACAGGGCCTCCAGGGCCACGGCGGAAGCGCGGGGCATGGAGAGTGGCCCGGGCATGAACACTGCCCGCGGACACAGGCGGTGTATGGTGCCGGCGAAACGTTCCGCGCCGTCGCCAAGCACGACCAGGGGCAATCCGGGTGTTTCGGGGACGGCGGCCAGCAGTGTTTCCACGGGGCAGACCATGTCGGGGGTGAGCTTGAGCCGCACGCCGTTTTCATGGCGGTAGACCGCGCCAAAGACTTCGTCCATTCTTGCGTCGAGCATGGGAACAACCAGCATGTTCGCCGGGGGGACGAGGCGGCTCATGGCATCCAGCGTGGGCACGGCCACGAGAGGAAGTTCGCATGCCAGGGCCAGCCCCTTCCATGCGGCGCTGCCGATGCGCAATCCGGTGAAGGAACCGGGGCCGTTTGAAATGGCGAGCATGCCCATATGCTGCAGGGTCACACCGGCCTCTTTGAGCGCCCAATCGACGGTGGAGATCAGCCGTTCCGAATGGAGCCGGTGCCGGTCAACGGCTGTCTCGGCCAGAAGCCGGAGGGGTTCACTGCAGTCCGCACCCATGCGGCAAACAGCCACGGTGCAATAGCGTGTGCTGGTGTCTGCGGCAAGCAGAATGGTTTTGTCGTTGACGGGGACGAAAGACATCTGGCGGAAAACCTTTGCCAGTCCGGGGAGTTGTGAACGGGGCAGGCTTAGAGGGAATTCTCTTGGGATTCAGCAGCGGCGGCGGGGGTGTCCGCAACGGGTTCGGTTCCGGAAACCATTTCCTTCATGCGCTTGCCCGGACGGAACGTCACGACGCGCCGTTCCGACACAGGGACCTGTTCGCCTGTGCGCGGATTGCGCCCGATGCGCGACGCGCGGCTCTTCACCTCGAAGACACCGAAATCGCGCAGTTCCCAACGGTTTCCCTCGGCGAGGGATTTCGTGATGGTTTCGAAAGTGCCCTCGATAATTCGGGACACGTCGCTTTGTGTCATGCCCAGCCTGTTGGCCACCAGCATCACCAATTCTCTTTTGGTCATAGTCACGGGTTTTGACCTCCATGCTTGGCGAACACGCATTTCTGCCATTCGGTTGGACCGCCGCTCCGCCTGTA
>CAZOMH010000467.1:0-4251 GCA_964580415.1 uncultured Nitrospirales bacterium | reverse complement strand
TTCATGAACGAGGCCGCGCGCAGCGGCCGATCTTTTGCATGGATCAACCGCGCCTCCTCCTCGGACGGGATGCGCGACCGCCGGCCCCGCTGGCTGGACGGACTGGTTACTTGGGCCACGGTTTGCGCCGTCATTCTGTTTGGTTGGTTTGCCTATTCAATCGTGGTCAAGCCCCTTGCCGATTCCTGGCAGGGCCGTGTCGAGGCCGGTTCCGTAGAGATCGCGCCGCCGACCCCCTTTGACAAAGCCCGCTGATCCTTTCTCTTCGCGCCTTTCCTGAAACGAACTTCTCCCGCGCCGGGTCTGTCTCTTTGCGGGACGCACAGACCAACACAAGAGAGGAACCGCCATGCCGCGCTTTCTGTCACGCCTGATACTGTTGCCCCCGGCGCTTGCGTTGTTGTTCACGCTGGCGTCGGCGGCCGAAACCCGTTCCCTGCTGGTTCTGCACACGAACGATCTGCACGATCATGTGCGCGCCGGGCAGGGGCGCGCGGGGGGACTGCCCTACATCGCCGGATATGTGGCGCAGGAACGCGCCAAGCGAAACGACATTCTGCTTCTTGACGCGGGTGATGTGACGGAGAAGGGGGACATGGTCGCCTTTGCCTCGCAGAGCAGGGTAACCTACGCGGCGATGGGCCGCATGAAGTACGATGCGGCTGTGCCGGGCAACCACGATTTCTCGCTCGGCATGGAACATCTCGAAGCCTGCCGCGCCCTGCTGGGCGGTGCCGCCTATTTGTGCATCAACTGCGACGATGCGGCGGGGAAGCCGCGCTGGGAAGCGTCGCACGTGTTTGAAGTGAACGGGCTGCGCGTCGGCGTCATCGGCGCGACGGTTGAGACGGACAAGGGAAATACGCTTGATCTTGAGGCCACCGCGGGCCGCATTGCGGAGGAGGCGGCGCGGCTCGACAAGGACTGCCATTTGCTGATCGTGCTGGCGCACCTGGGTCTTGTTGACTGCCGCGCGCTTGCCGGGAAAGTGCCGTCCGTAGATGTGTTTGTCGGGGGACACACACACGAACTGCTGCGCGAACCGGTGCGCACCGAGAGCGGCGCGATCATTGTGCAGACCGGCAACTATGCGGAGCGGGTCGGCAGCATTGACCTTGCCGTGGACACGGAAACGCATACCGCGAAACTGGTGAAGGGCGGCGTGGTCGAAATGCGGCACGACACAATCCCCCCCGACGACAGCATGCTCGCGTGGGTTCGCGCGGAAGAGCAGCGGCTGTGTCCGGAGGCGTCGCGCGTGGTGGGCAGGGCGGACGCGACGGTAAGCGAAGGCGACATGGCCCGCATCGCCGCGGCCGCGTTTCGGGAAAAGGCCGGGACGGACGCCGGGTTCTGCCACCCGCTCCAAATCATGCGCAGCGCACTGCCCGCGGGCGAGGTGGATGTTAACGCGCTGTTTCTCACCGGCGGCCAGCGGGGATCAACGCTGGTGACCGCGAAACTGCGCGGCAGTGAAATAGAGGCCTATCTCGCCGGATTGTACCGCGCGAGGAAAGGCGTGACCGTTTGGTCCGGCTTTACCGCAGAGGTGTCGGCGGCGGGGGTGGCCGGCGATCTGGATGCGGGGCGCATATACACGATTGTCATGCCCGAGGCGGAGTGGACCGGCCGTTTCCTCAAGCTCTGGAACAAGGATGCCGGCGCTCCGCCCGCGGCGACACCTTCCGGCACCAGTTTCACGGAAGCGCTGGCCGACTATATTGAGCGCGGCGCCAAAGAGGGAAAGTCGGTGAACCAACTGGCGGCATCGACCGGTGCAGGCAAGATCGCCCGTGCCGGGCGATAATGCCTGTCTGCCGGATCGATGATCCGGGAACGGCAGTTGGCTTTTGGGCAACAGCCCCGGTTCCGGCGGGATCAGCGGACGTGAAAGGGGGGCGCGCTTATTGGACGGCAAAAATGGAGAAAGCCAGGGCGATCTGTGCGGCGTAATACAGCGGCAGGCCGCAAAGGTCGTTAAGGGGTCCGGGCCGCACAAAGCGGTTGCGCGCCACGAATATATCCGACACATAGAACAGCGCCGCGCCCGCAGGCACCGACCAGGGTGCGCCATTCATGGCCGCGCCGGCGGCCAGCGCGGTCATTGCGCTGATGATGGTGACATAGGCATATACGGGGTTGCGCATGTCGCCGAGATGCGGACGCAGCCAGCGCAACAGGAGCGCCGCGGGAACAGCGAGCACGACCGCCGCGCCGGCCGTCCAAAGGGGATTGACGCCAAGCGCGATGAACGCCGCGGCGTAGGCCACGTGGGCCAGGAAGAATGCGGCGAGGCCGAACAGGAAGATGCGCGCGTTGCTTGAAACGAGAAACAGGTCTCCCCACCACGAGAAGAAGAGTCCCGCCAGAATGAGTCCACCGTATACAGGGTGAAAGGTTTCCGCATTTATGCACGCGCAGACAGCGGTGCCGATAAAGCCTGTCGATGCCACCATCTTGAACAGGCCGGCCACATGTCTTCCCAGGGGCGAGGCGGCAGACATGCCCACCAGCCCAACCAGCGTGATTATCAGCCCTGCAAGCATGAAGTACTCCTGGTTCCCCCGTCACTTCCGGTAAAGATGCGACGCCACCGGACAGTATAATACGCTTTTGCCGGGGGTGTTTGTCGAATCCGTCGCGGCGGTATGGCAGAAACCCGGCATTTCGCATGCATTGTAATGGTGAAATGACAAAGAGGCGACGGGGCGCGTTCCGCCTGGAAACGGCGCAGTTCGACCAGAAGAATGTTCCCGAGTCACGCGCGTAATGGACGGCATGGACTGAACCCGGCGGGGTTCGGAACTATGGATGCGGGGCTGGAGGAAATCGAAACACCCTCTGGTGCCGGAGCGCCGGCCGCACATTTTGATCTACATTTCCGGCCGCAGGGGGCCGCCGTCGAGTGCGGTGACGAAGCCGTCGGCGGCACCATAAAGGATGGCGCAACGGTCGCCGGTGATGGGCAGGGCCGTGATGCCCCGTACGGCGCCCGCCGCAAGGGTGTCCCGCCACCGCACGGTGCCGTCAGTGTTGATGCAGACAAGTTCACCGCTGTTTGTGCCCGCCACGACCATCTCTCCGCCGGGTGATGTGACCAGGCAGCACACATTTGGCAGCGGGAGGGACCAAAGCGGACTGTCCTCCGGGCCAAAGGCGCAGACGGCCGCGGTATTCGCGGCAACAAGCGTTGCCGCGGGGCGCTTCGCGTCGATTCCCGCGAGCGGTCCGGCCAGCGCTGTGACAGGCAGGCCGCCCGATATCTTCCATGTGCGGCTGGAGCCGCCTTTTTCGGCATCGATTTCCACGATGGAGCCGTCCTCCAGGCCCGCACGCCATGATCGCGCCTCTGCCGCGGTGTTTTCCGAAACGGGGCCCTGCACGACTGCGGCGGGCAGGTCCGTCCGCCAAAGTTTAACGCCTGCCGCATCGCGGCCCTCCGCCGCCCATTGCGGCGCACCGCCCTGTCCGCTCCCGCGCACACCGGCCACGCACAACGGGCCGAAGGCCCCCCGCACGCCGGCAAGGCGGCCGATGTGTCCCTCCTTGAGGCCCGTTCCGACGCGCCACACCTCGGTGCCCACCTGGGCCAGCCGCACCAGTGTGCCGTCCCGCAGCAGCGCGAGCACCGCCTGCGGTTCATCGGGAGAGAAAGCGTGCGCGCGGAGTGCGTCGGCGACAGGCCGCCCGTCCAGGGAACCCTCCATGCGCACGCCGCCGTCACCATCGACAAACCAAAGGCGGCCCTTGTCGTCGCCGACGACGGCGACTGCTCCCACCGCCGTGGACAGCGCGACCGGTCCCTGGCTGAGCGCTCCTTTCAGTCGTTGTTTCCAGAGCAAATCACCGCGCAGTTCATTGCAGGTCACGTCGCCCCTCGGTGTGGCCCAGAACACGCGCGTTGTCTGGCTCTTTTCATCGCGCACCGTTGCGGGCGGTCCGTTGGGCACACCGTCCGCCGCAGTGCGCCACACACATGCGGGCGGCACGGGCAAGTCGAAGTCCCGCGTGACCGGCGGCTGATCGGGAACCTCAAAGCTGAGTGTGAGGCGGCAGGTGTCTCCGAGCCGCGACAGCCCCTGAAGGGTCCGGTCGAATACGGCTTCTTCCCCCCGGACGAGCGACAGGGGAAACAGGGCCGCGCCGACCGAGTGCGAATCGGGCGCGAGCAGGCGCAGGTTTCCACGGAGTTCGGCGGGCGAGGGATTGCGCATGCCGAACCGGGCGCGAACACGGGTTCCGCCGGGGGCG
>CAZOMH010000466.1:0-4252 GCA_964580415.1 uncultured Nitrospirales bacterium | reverse complement strand
CAAAGAATCCAGAAGTCAGAATCCAGAATCCAGAATAGAATCGGCGGCACAGCAAGTGGACCGGTCCCGTTCATCGTTTGGAGCGCTGAAAGCGCGGCATTTATCAGCCCGGCCCGTGAGGCCCGGGGTGACACCGTGAATTTCTGCGCAAGAAAACAAGAAGTTGTCGGATAGTAGTACGGAAAAGAGCAATTGACAGCCCTGTGGAAAGCAGTGCACAGCCACCACCTCAGTCGCCGTCGATATCCAGCGCGTTCTCGCCGGCCTTGAACTGCCGCATGTGCTGGCGCACCTGCCCGCCCGCGGGATTCTCCGCGGCCAGCAGATCGGTCAGCCACAGCAGCCGCCGGCTGCTTTCCAGGCTCATCAGGTGCTCCATTTTGCAGGCGTCGCTGATTGCCTTGTCATGATTGACGCCCAGCACGGCTTCGAGGAAACGCGAGAGGATGGCGAAATTCTGGGAAACAAGCTCGGTGATGCGTTTGCCTTCCTCACTGAGCAGCAGGAACCGGTTGGGATCCTCCGCGACCCAGCCCCGTTTCTTGAGCTGGGCAAGAGCCATCGACGCCGCGCCGCGGGACACTTCCAGCATTTCGGCAACATCGGTGGTGCGGGCATAGCCCAGTTCCGAGCGCAGCGTGTCTATTGCCATCAAATAATGGGCGCGGGAGTGCGAAAGATAATTGTGCGAATACTCCCGCCAATGGCTGGAATCGTTCGCATCATCATGATCGGGGTCGGACAAGGCATCCCTCGGATTCTCACTCACACCCAATTCTCCTTGGTCGGCGCGCCGTTCTTCCCCCGCTCCCACAGGCCGGTGATCGTTTGCATATTATACTTAATTGGTGCTTTACAGTCAAAGCAGATGTGGTGTTCAAGGCGAACCGGATCAGTCCTTTAGCGGCATGAATTCGAGCCGGTGGTTGTGCTGCGGGTACTTCGACGAGGGGCCCGCGACAAGCATGGCCACCTGTCCCGCAACGCCCCATTTGCGCAGCCAGTCCTTGGCAAAAGCGCGCCAATTGTCCGGATAGGTTTCAATCATTACCGGAAAAATGCCGTACGAAAAGGCCAGTCCCATGTATACCACGGGATCATGCGTGAAAGCCGCGACCCATGGTGTCGGCTTGAACCGGGAAATCATGCGGGCCGTGGTGCCGCTGTGGGTGGGCACAAAGACGGCCTCGCAGGGTACAGTGTCCAGGGCGTGTTCGACGACAAGGGCCATGGTTCTGGCAATCGTGGTATAGGGCTGGCGGTCGCAAAGTTCATGGATTTCCCGAAGCGTTGCGCGGGGACGCTGCGGTTCGGTGACCGCGGCAATTTTCGCCAGCATTTCCACCGCCTCCACGGGGTATTTGCCCATGGCGGATTCGGCCGAAAGCATGATGCAGTCGGTTCCGTCCAGAATGGCATTGGCCACATCGGTGGCCTCGGCCCGGGTGGGCAGCCGGTTCGAAACCATCGACTCCAGCATCTGGGTGGCCGTAATGACCGGTTTGGCCGCAAGAATGGCCTTGGCCATCAGCAACTTTTGCGTGATCGCCATTTCCTCAATGGGCAGTTCCACACCCAGGTCCCCGCGGGCGATCATGATGCCGTCGGCGGCCTGCAAAATCTCGTCAAAATGTGTCAGCGCCCCGGAGCGTTCAATCTTTGCGATGATAAACGGGGTCTTTCCCAGCGCGACGGCCGCCTCGCGCACGGCGGCGACATCGGCGGCCGTTTCCACAAAGGACTGGCTTACGGCATCGACGCCGTGTTCCAGCGCAAATTCAAGGCAGGCGCGATCATGCTCGGTAAAGGCGCTGATGCCCAGGTCGATGCCGGGCAGGTTGAGTCCCTTGTGCGAACTCAACTCGCCGCCGGCGGCAACCCGGCAAAACACGTCGTCGCCTTCAACGCTTTCCACGACAATCTGAACCAGTCCGTCGTTGAGGGAAAGGCGGTTTCCCGCCTTTACAACCCGCGGAAGCGGTTCAAAACTCATGGACATGCGTCCCGCGCTCCCGACAATGTCCCCGGTGGTCAGTATGAGCGCGTCGCCTGTTCGAACCGTCACGGGCTCGGGAAGCGTTCCTATGCGCATTTTCGGCCCCGGCAGATCGGCCATGATGGCCACCGTCCGTCCCGTGGCCTTTTCAGCGGCCCGTATGCGTTCGATGACCCCGGCATGGCCGGTGAAATCGCCGTGCGAAAAATTCAGCCGGGCCACGTTCATGCCCGCCAGGATGATCTTTTCCAGCATCTCCTGCGAGTCGGTCGCCGGACCAATGGTTGCGACGATTTTTGTCTTGTGCGTGGGAAGCGGCATTGTGAAAATTCCTCTCTGATGGGTTTTGCAAGACTCTACTACGGACCGTTGATCGAATCAAAGATCGCTCCGCGTTACGGCGCCCCTCGTCGCTGGGTCTTATGTGCCGCGCCCGGCAGGAATGGTCTTTTCCAGAGACAGGCATTCCACCTTATTTACCATCAGCACCGGGTGCCCGTGGTCCAACTGGGCTTCCCCCTTCAGCAGATAGGGGCCGGTCCGGGCAAAATGGTGTCCCTGTTCTTGGTAGGCTTCCGGGAAGAGCACAGCCTCGTATACACCCCACACATCCTGCAACGTGATGAACTTCATGTTTCCCCCGCCATCGCGGGTGTTCAGGCGGCGCTCCGTGATGGGCCAGCCAGCCATGATTACCTGCCGTCCCGCATGGTCCGCCAGGCGGTGGCTGGGAGTCAGTGGGCGTTCGGAAAGCTGGGACAACACATACCGCAACGGATGGGTTTCCAGCAACAGGTCCAGCCACTCCCAGTGATCATTGCAGCGTTGCCGTGTAGAAATGCCGGGGATGGAGGATGCACTGCCGTCAATGGAATAAATCAGTAGATGTTCATTCTTCGATATCTGTTTCTGTATGTTTTTATATGTGCGGCCAAGCTGCCACAATTGGGCTTGCCGGGAAAGCGGACAACCCCGCTCATCCTGCAAACCGTCGAAAGCGCCGGCATGACAGAGCGCAAGCGCATCTTCCTGATGCAGACGGACACGGTGCAACACATCGGCCAGAGTTGGGAAAGGCCCCTCTTTTCTCGCTTCTGTTACTGCCTGCACGGCGTTAAAGGAAAGTCCCTTGACCACACGCAGACCCACTCTTATTCCGGTGTATTCAGCTGAATACATTGCTTTGCTTTTGTTTATATCGGCAACAAGAATGGCTGCCCCGCATTGGTGTGCTTCTTCCAGATAGACAGGAGGTCCGTAAAACCCACCTTGATTGGTCAGCACCGCGGCGAAGAACTCGGCGGGGTAATGGGCCTTGAGCCAGGCGCACTGGTAGGCCAGTTCGCCATAGGTGGCGGCGTGGGCCTTGCAGTAGGCATAAGCGGCAAAGTTGGCAATCAGTTCCCAGATTTGCCGGGCGGTCTCTTCTGGCACACCCTTCTCCCCCGCCTTTTCCATGAACCCTTTCATGTGGCGGGCCATCTCGCGGGGACCCCGTTTCTTGCTCATGGCCCGGCGGAGCACATCCGCCTCGGCCAGGTCCATCCCTGCCACGGCATGGGCCACCTTGAGCACGTCCTCCTGGTAAATCATGACGCCGTAGGTGTCGCCGAGCACGGTCGCCAGTGCGGGGTGCAGGTATTCGACGGGCTCGCGCCCGTGGTGGCGGTCGATAAAGTGCTGTTTCATGCCGCTGCCCGACGCCCCCGGCCGCACGAGCGCCACGGCCTGCACCAAAGTGTGGGCACTGTCCGCCCCCATTTTGCGCAGCAGGCCCCGCATGGCGGGCGACTCAATCTGGAAACAGCCGATGGTGTTGCCCGTGCGAAGCAGTTCCGCCGTGAGCGGGTCCGGGTCGGGCAAACGCTCAATGTCTACTGTAATTCCCCGGTTCTCGCGAATGCTTTCCAGGGTGTCGTGGATAACGCTGAGCGACCGATGGCCGAGCAGGTCCATCTTGACCAGTCCCAAATCCTCGACGGGGTGCATGTCGTACTGGGTGATGACGATGCCCTTGCTTGCCCGCTGGAGCGGCACAAACCGGGTGAGCGGTTCGGGCGCTATCACCACGCCACAGGCATGGATGGACAGGTGGCGCGGAAACCCGTCAATAAACTCACAGGTGGCCAGAATGCTCTTGAGCGGTTCCTCGTCCAGACGGAGGCCCCGGCACTCGGGCACCCGTTCCGCCAATGTCCGTATGTCGCCCGCCCCGTAATGGGGCAGCACACGGGTAATGCGCTCAATCTCCCGACC
>CAZOMH010000465.1:0-4258 GCA_964580415.1 uncultured Nitrospirales bacterium | reverse complement strand
TGACTGGCCGCCTCGCGCTCCTTGTTCAACAAATAGCCGCGCCCTGCCGCCGCCTGTGCGACGGCAGACCACTCCGCCAGATGAGTCCGGGCCTCCTGTTGAAGCCGCGCGGCCGCTTGAGACGGGCTGGCGCAGGCCGTCAGGAACCGGGTGTCATAGCTGATCGCATCCTGCATTCTTTGAATCGCGGCCACCTGTTTTTCCTTGACGGGAAGCCACTGTTCAACGGCCCGCCTGGCGAACGCCTCTGTCAGTTCTTGCGTTTCACCTTCCACCCTGAGGTCATCGATGTATAAAGTGATGCGCTCGCCGGGCGCCGTCCCGCTCAAGCAGAGCACCATCCCTTTCACGTCGGCCAGCACCTGCTCGGGCCGAATCTCCCAGCCGCCGCCGTTGTGCGCTGTAACCCGAGCCTTGGCAAACGCCGTCAGGTCGATGTCAAGCCGTGTCCAGCCGCCGCCGGTGGAGTTGACCCAGGCAAAAAAGTCAGGCCCGTTGGCGGAGCCTATAGCCGGGTAGTGGAGGAGGACGCCGGGTCCGAATTTGCCCTTGCCCGTGCTCGCCACCTGGTATCTGTAGGACATCTTCAGCCGGCCTTCAGCCGACACGTTGAAGGGAATCAGCCAGGTGAAATAAGTGCCGCTTTCACACGTCACTTCAAACTTGAATGATCGGGCGCCTGAGAAAGCCTTCTCAGCGGTGATCCCCATGGAATTGACCTTGAATTTCCCGTTGGCCGCCAGCGGCTTGACGTCAACCGCGCGCCCGTCCTCGAAACCGTACGTGAGCGCAAACGGTTTTACGGGCGGGGCGGCTTCCATGGCTGGCGCTTTTTGAGGAGCCGCCTGCTCCGTCCCGACACAGGAGGCCAGACAAAGCAAGGCCGAGGCGGCAATCAGCCTTTGCCAAGAGTCGTGTAACATAAGTTTTTTCCAATCCCTTCATCAGTTTCTTGAAAGAAACTTGAATGTGCTCGGGCTGGCCCCGATTCTTAGGAACGGGCCTATGCATTTTCTAAGGGTTCAATTACCACGGCGGCATAGACATCCAGCGTGGCGAGCAGCACGCGGAGTCTGTTTCCCTCGCGGGTGGTGGATGCGGAGGCACCCCGACAGGTTACTTTCGACACCTTGTAAGGGTTCTCAAGTTCGATGGCCACATCACACAGGCTGGGAACCTCGTGTATGCGCGGCATGTCATGCGCCAGCGCAGTCCGGTTGGCCAGATGGAGAATGACGCGTTCAGGCGTCTTCTGCCGCCATACGGTCACTTCCAGACTTCTGGGCGCTTTCACGATCACCTGCCGCTGCGGCAGAAGACGGTTAAGGTACTGCGCCATGCGGTTACGGGCATGCACAAGGGTGCTTTTGGCATAGTAACGCCCGATTCCAAAGGCAACGTACAACACCTCTCCGGCAGCCACTTTTCGGGCCACCGCCACAGGCCACTCGGTCGGCTTCCCCGGAAGGGGGTCGGGCCCGCCCGCCACGGGGCCGGCAGGGTCTGTGGCAACACGGCGGGCAAGGACTTCGCCCGATGCGGTCACCTGTTGAAACACGCCCGTTGCCGGTTCAGGCTCCACCGGCCCCTCCATGGCGAAGTGGCCTTCCACCGCACCCTTCCGCACAATGCCGAGAAGATCGCCCAGCGCAAAGTCGGCGCGGTCGAAACCGCGTGCGTCGCCCAGCCCAATCTCGCCCGTGGCAAGCACATGGCCGCCTTGGCGCGTATACGCACCGACGGCGGCGCAGAACGTGTCGTCTACGAAAGAGGTGTTTGGCAGTATGACCACGTCGTACCGGGCCAGGTCCGCAGCGTCTTTCACATCCTCGGCTATCACCACCTCGAAGGGGATGTGCTCCTCGACAAGCACGCGGGCCCACCCGTCCAATTCCTGGGACCAGTCCATGCGGCCTGCCCGGAAGTACTTGCGCGTTGCCCACGAGAACACGAGCGCCACCTTGGCGTCCGGCGTGGCTCCGGCGTGCAGATCCGCGTCTTCCATAAAGAACTCCAAGCCACGGCGAACCGTATCAAGCAGTTTCTTTGAACTGGTGGTGTCCGGGTAGGCACCGACGCCGCACGGGCCCAGAACATCGCAGCCGTTTGCCTTGGCGCTGGCCGCGCTGATTTGCCAAGCCGCAAACGGCACAGACAGATGGGCGTGCATGGGGGAAGTGGAGGTGAGAAGCTCGCACGAGGGTTTGTTAAGGGCGCGGTGCCAACGCATCGTCAAGGCGGACGCGTGCAGGTCGGAGAAAATTTCAGACACATAGATGTCCAGGTGGGGCAGGAGGTTCTTGTCAAAACCGTACATCGGCGACAGCCAGAGCGGGTTCTGCCCGTTGTGCGCGGCAAAAACGCCGTGTTCGCGCAGGACGGCCGACACATCTCCGATAAGCGAGGCGCTGCATTCGTTGCGCCAGTCGATGAATTCCCGCCAGTGCGCATGGATGGCCTTCTGCGTGATGTCTTTGGTGCCGCAGATGCGCTCCAGCGCGGGGCGGCAGTATTCGCACACGCACACGCCGCTGTTGAAGCACATGTCGAGGTGAAAGCCGTCGGGATGATAGCGCTCGATGATCTCGCGCGCGATCTCGACGACCTGCTTTCGGCGCGGCGAATTGATGCAGGCGAAGCGCCAGGACCCGCCGGGCACGTCCTGCACGCGCCATTCCGGATTGTCAGGTTTCGCCCAAGAGGCCAGCGGGAATTCCTTTTCCGTCTGGCCGCCCATGGGCACCACACACCACTCCGGGTGACGCGATTCGAGCCAGTTGATGTAGGCGATGACTTTCTGCCCATTGGCCTGCAACCGGGAGGAGACCTCGCCGAAGTAGTCGCGCCCCTTGAGGTTCGGGTGCATGGGCCATATTTTACTGGGGTAGTAGGCCACGCTGAACTGGTTGGCCGCGTACACCGCAACGATCTCCGCCCCGACACCCGCCATCTCCTTCGCGATCCGGTCGGGATCGTAGTTGGCAAAGGCGGTGTCCTGATCATTCAGGGCATACTGATCGTACCAATAGATGCGCTGGCGCTTGTGCAGCCAATCATGGTTGGGGGCCGGTGCCGTTTTCGCCCGCCCGCTTTCTGCCGCCGCCTGCTTGCTGCCGGTCACGATGCCCATGGTTCCCAGTGCGCCTATTTGCAGGAGTTCTCTGCGTGTAATTCGCATGTGTTTCTTGTCCTTGTCCGAGCCGGCCCCGGTTCAGCCGCGTAGTTCAACGCCTCCTCGACCATGGCGAAGTAATTCCCCCCGGGTATGGGGTGGTTTTTCAACGGGATAACGCAGATTCACTGACATCCCATAGGCTTGGTCGGCAACATGCCGGTACCATAATTGGCTTTGATTATGCGCGGGGGGGGTGAAAAGAGTCAACCCCGGATTTCACAGCAATTTTCCTGGAGCCTTTTTGTCCAGCGCAAGTCGCCGCGCCTATCTGATACGATTATTTCATGGTCAGGATACGCTGGAAATCCGGTCCGCGAAAACGGGGCGGGGGCGGGTTGGGGTAAGTGGGGCGCTTTTCCCGTCGGGTTTCCGTTGACTCTTTTCAACCCCTTCCCGCATAATAAATCTATCCATTTGAATCGGCGCGTCAATCGGCTTATGGGAGGCTCATGAAACACAGGTTAAAAAAAACATCACGTCGGGCTTTTCTTGAAACAGTGGCTCTCGGCGTAACGGCCAGCGCTTTTGAAAGCGGCTGCCGCGCATCTCTTCCATCCGGCAAAGGCTCCATAGCGAAAGACAGGGGGCCGTCAAAAGACTTCTGTTTCACCGAGCCGTTCGACGGTGGCATCATTCACGAGAAATGCGGCTTTCCCGTTCTCGGGGCCGAAACAGGGCCGGACGGCAAAGGGAGGCTGAAAATCGAGGTCTCGGGCCGTGTGCCGCCCGGCGTGGAACTTGAACTGTTTACGGTCGGCGGCGGGACGATTCCCGCGCAGGTCCATAACGGCACGTTCCGGGGCGTCGCGCTGTTGCGCGACCGGGTGACGGAGATCCGGGCCCGGGCCGTGATCGGCGGCACGCCCCGGGAAATACGCACCCGGCCCGTCTGGGCTAAGGATTCTTATCCGCGTTTCCGCTGCTACATCGATGACCACAGCTTCTTTTTCCGGGACATCAACCGTCAGCGCTACAAGAGCCTCTTCGATTGCTTCTATCTGGCGAGACTGCGCGAACTGCACCGGAATTTCGGCGTCAAGATCAACCTGAACTGCTTCAACACGACACCGGAACGCGATTTCA
>CAZOMH010000464.1:0-4279 GCA_964580415.1 uncultured Nitrospirales bacterium | reverse complement strand
GATCTGGCCCAGCCGCTGCTCGAGCACCAGTCCGATGCCGCCCACCAGCAGGTAGAGCAGCACGAGCTCCAGCAGGCGCAGTGCGAGTCCCTTCGGGACCACGCGCAGCCGCAGCATGCCAAGGAAGCGCTCGCTCAGGAAAGGCAGGTTGGCGGCAGCCAGAGCCGCCGCCAGCACCATCCATGAACCGGGGTCCTGCAGCGGTCCCGCGGCGGCGATCACTGCCGCCTTGGCCGCCGTCCGCCATCCCTGCGCCGCAGGTGTGCTCGCATCACTCTCGCAACCGGTCGCCAAATCGCGGGATTTGACCCAGTAATAATACGGAACCGTCTCGTAGGAACCCTTCTTGAAACATCCCGCCTCGGTGAGCACCGTGGGGGTGGCGGCCGTAACATCATCAAAAGCGGTCTCGGTGGTCCAACTGTCGCCCAACGCCTGCGCCGACAGCGAATCTGCCGTGACGGAGCGGAAAACGCGGTACTCAAGACCGTCCGCGCCGGTCCATGAGACACCCACCCGGTCGGTTTTGTCCTGCGTGGCAGTCACCGCGGCGGGTGCCGCGGGCCGCACGCAGCCGAGCTCCACGCTGCCGTCGCTCACGGCCAAAGCCAGATTGCCGCCTTCCGCAGTGGATGCGGAAGAGGAAACGACATGGCCGTCAAGGATGATCGGATGGTCCGCATCAACGCCGTAGACGGAGACCACATCGTCGCTGTGGTTGTTGCTGAGCACGCGAAGGGCAACCTTGAACACTTCGCCCTTGGGGAAGGGGTCGGCGTTAAGTCCGGCCAGAGCAATGCCGATGCCGCCCCTTCCGGCATTGTCATCCAGCGCATCGTAATATTCCACCTGCACGGTTTTGCCCGCCGCCGTAACCGCGGAGGCGACCGAGACTGCCGACAAAACCGCCTGCACATTGCCGTCCGCGTCGCGCACGGGGTCTCCCTGCGCGTCAACCGGCACCGTTTCGTAGTAATCCGCGGCGGGGGCAAGCCGCATATTGTCAAAAGCAAGGTAGATGATCATCACGGTGGGCGCGGAACCGTCATAGTCCAGACTGATGCCCACCTCGGCGACATCGCCCACGTTGGACGGCACATTGAGCGCCACAGTTGCCGTGGCGGCAGCCACCGCTTCCGGGACGGCAAGGCCGAAACATGCCGCCATTGCGGCGCAAACGCAGAACAACCAACGCACGGCGACCAATCCACGCAAACTACCGTTCATATCTCTTCTCCGGCCGGGTCCCCGGCCTGCCCGCGGACGGCCAGAACCGTTCTGCGCGGGTCCAGATACGGGACCCCGGCATGTTTCGTATCACCCCGCGACTGACTATAAAGTCCGCCGCAGCAACAGTCAAGTAATTTCCCTGAACACTTGTTTTGCACGACTCACCCGCGTTACCCTGTAGGTATGATAGCGGTGACGTGTACCCACTGTGGGTTGAAGATACTCGTGCCTCCCACAGTACAAGGCAAGAAGGGCGTATGTTTCAGTTGTGGAAACGCGCTCGTGGTTCCGCTTGTCCCCACGGGAGAGGCGGGAGCAGCCGTATGGGTGGATGCGCAGACCCCCTCCCCCATGTCCACCCCCTTCAAAACGCCCGGCAAGGGGGCCGCCGCCAACCAACCCTCTTCCGGCGGCGGAACCCAGGAGGTTGACTACGCCAAGGGTGACCGCGTGGCGGGACGCTATGTCATTCAGGAATCGGCGGGCCGCGGCGGTATGGGCACGGTCTACCGGGCGCACGATGCGCTTATCAACGAGGACGTGGCGCTCAAGTTCATGCGATCAAGCCTGCTGCAAACGGAACGGGCCCGAAATCTCTTCCTCCAGGAGGCCCAGGTGGCCCGGCGGCTGCGCCACGACAAGATTATCGCCGTACATGATATCAATTTCACCCCCGAGGGTGTTCTCTATATTTCCATGGAATTTCTTGAGGGCGAACCCCTGCGGGATGTTATCCGAAAATACCGCATGGAACGGCGAATGCCGGAAATCCGCTACGCGGTTCGTATTGTGGACCAGATGCTGGCCGGGCTTGAATATGCCCACAAATACGTCATCCACCGCGATATAAAGCCCGAAAACGTCATGGTAATGTCCAATGAACGGGTAAAGCTGCTGGACTTTGGGCTGGCCACGGCGGCGGTTTTTGACCCGCCGGCCGCGCCGACCGACGCGCAGCGGGCCACGCCGAGGAAAATTGTCGGCACGCTTGAATATTCCGCGCCGGAACAGCGCATGGGGCAGCCGATGGACCTGCGCGCCGATATTTACGCCGTCGGGCTCGTTTTCCGTGAACTGCTTACGCTGCGTTCGCCGGTGGAGGACCCATGGCACATTGAAGAATGCCGGCGCGACGTGGCTCCGGCCGTGCTGGATGTGGCCTACAAGGCTCTCGCGGCCGACCGGGACAACCGCTGGCAGGACGCGCGCTCTTTCCGCGAGGCGCTGTACAATGCGTATCACAGCGCGTACAAGCGCGTTGCCGTGCAGGCCGCACAGACCTCGGGGCGGCAGGGTTCGACCAAAGACATGGTCCTTTTCGCGGGCGGCTCGTTTCTAATGGGCAGCAATGCCGCGCGCGAGGAGGCCCCCGAAGAAGAGGTTCAGGTTGGACCTTTCTGGATGGACCGGGCTCCGGTGACGGTGGGCCAGTATGCAAAGTATTTGAAAGAGACGGGCACAACACCGCCCAAGTTCTGGGGAGACACGGATTTTGACGGCGACGACCAGCCCGTGGTCGGCGTGTCCTGGCAGGAGGCGCTGGCCTATGCCAACTGGGCGGGCAAGACACTGCCCACCGAAGCCCAATGGGAATTCGCCGCGCGGGGCCAGGAAAACCGGCGCTATCCGTGGGGCAATTACCCGCCAGACCGCAACCGGTGCAATTTTGACGGCAATCTGGGTCTGCCCACATTCACCATGATGCACGAGGAAGGTGCCACGCCCGAGGGCCTGCTGGACATGGCCGGAAACGTGTATGAGTGGACGCTGGACCCTTACACGCCGTACCAGTATTTCCGCCGCGATCCCAAGGCCGCGGAAAAAGCGCCCAAACGCGCCGCGCGCGGCGGCAGTTGGGAGTCGCGGGCCGAAGAGCTGACCTGCACCTACCGCATGGGCTTTTTCCCGGGCACCCAGCTCAAGACGCTCGGTTTCCGCTGCGTAATCCCCGTGCAGGAAGGCGAGGGCGCCTGACCGTTCCGGTTCCCGCAGCCTGAACCGCGTTCGGCGCCGGTAATGACCTTGCGGGAACGCCCGGGCCTGGCCGGAGACAACCGCTTTTGCTTCGCCTTGTTCCGTTCCGTATAACAATGTACCGTGCAAGACAGCGGTGTGTTGTGCGCGGGCGCATGCCGTTCGGACAAGACAACTGACGCGCCACAGGCGCAAACCGGGATATTGCCATGATTAAGAAGATACTCAAGGTTGTCGCCCTCATTCTGGCCGTGCTCATCCTGATTCCCGTGGTGTCGCTGGGGTCGCTGAAGCTGTATTACCAGAGCATCGTCCGGCAGACGCCGGGCAGGCTGCCTGTGCCGGAAGAGCCCGGCCCGCTGGGCGCCAACGTGAATCCGTTCAGCGGTTCGGGCGGGTGGTTCTATGTGTGCGCGCACAACGGCCCCGCAGCCATGACACCGTTTGGCATGGTCCGGCTCGGGCCGGACACGGCGTGCATGATCCTGAACAGGAACGGGCTCAACACGTCGGGGTACTATTACGGCGACAACAAGCTGCTGGGGTTCAGCCATACCCGCCTCATCGGTACGGGCATGCACAAAGGCTGCAACCTTCGGGTGCTTCCGACGGTGGCGTCGCAGGCGGGCAACCTGCTCAGCCTGCCGCGCGAAAAGCGGTCGGTGAAATTCTCCCACAGCAGGGAAACGGCCTTCCCCGGTTATTATGCGGTGGAATTGCCCAAGGACGACATTCTGGCCGAACTGACCGCCTCGCCCCATGGCGGTTTCCACCGGTACACGTTCAGGAAGAACGAAGCCCCCCACCTGATCCTGGACGTGTCGAGCTGGCTGGAAAACAAGGACCTCTGCGACGGCCACATTGCCATCGATCCGGACAAAAGTGAGGTTTCGGGGATGATAGAACTGTACGGCGGGTCCAGCGTGGGCGGCGGTATGGACCTCTACTATGTGGGGCGCTTCAGCCGTCCCATAACCGGGTACGGAACGTGGAAGGGGACGCAGGTCCAGCCGGGAAACAGGGAAACGGCGGGCGTGGACGTCGGCGCCGATCACGTTCCGTACCCGGTTATAGG
>CAZOMH010000463.1:0-4288 GCA_964580415.1 uncultured Nitrospirales bacterium | reverse complement strand
GAGTGCGGCCTCGCAGGCCGTGTCGTCCGTGTAGAGCCGCTCCAGCCAGTGCGCCGCCTTCGCGCGCAGGCGCGGCACGGCGCCCTTCGGCGGGAAATGGGACAGCACTATGGCGGGCACATCTTCGGCCCGCATCTTGGCGTAGGTTTTGGGCGGTGCGCCGGGCGTGACGATTTCCATCAGCGGGGTCTGGTGGCACATGCCCACGCAGCTCACGTGCTTGACGCGCACGTCGATGGCATAGGTGCCGAGGGTTTCCATCAGCGCCTGCCGCACGAGTTCGCTGCCCCCCGCAACGCAGCAGGAACCAAGGCCGATGCGAATCTCGGGACCAACCACCGATTCGGCGTGCTGCTTTTTCCCGCTCTTGCGGGCTTGGAGCGCGGCCTGCGCGAGGAAGTCCTCCAGCATGCCCGGAACGGTGTCCGCTTTGACATGGCCGTAGGTGACGCCGTCGATTTGGACGGCCGGCGCCAGCGTGCAGCAGCCGAGACAGCGCACCATCTGGAGCGTGAAAATGCCGTCCTTGTCCGTGTCCCCGCCCCCGGCGAGGCCCAGTTCCTTCGCTATGGCGGCATGCACCGTTTCGGAACCCTTGAGGTGGCAGGCGGTGCCGTCGCACACGCAAACCGTGTGCCTGCCCGCGGGACGAAAACGGAACTGGGGAAAGAAGGTGGCCACGCTCTGGATGTCGGCGGGCGCGATGCCGGTGGTCTCGCAAACACGCCGCAGCGCGGCCTCGGGGAGCCAGCGGCACTGCCGCTGGATGGCCTGCAGGATGGGGATGACCGCGTCGCGGCCCCGGCCGCAGCGTGCGACAATTGCGTCAATATCTTCTGGCAGCAGTTCCGGTTCCATGTCAGCCTGCCGCGATGCAGATGAGTTTGGTGGCGGTGCGGGCATAGATGCGCCCGTCCAGGAACGCCGGGGTCGCGAAACATTCCTCGCCCAGCGTGGGACTGCCTATCTTCTCAAAGGTCGCACTGTCCTTGAAAATAGTGACTGTGCCTTTGCGGTCCAGAAGATATATCCTGTCGCCGACAACGATGGGCGACGACTGGAAGCCCTCCTCGTTCTCCTGAAGCCATGCCTGCTTGCCGGTGGCGGCGTCGAGGCAGACAATTTCGCCGCGGGCCGTGCAGATGTAGAAATGCGTGTCCGTGCCCACGGGACTTGAAGTGTCGGGCAGCGCGTCCTCGTACTCCCAGGCCTTTTCCGGTTCGGGCGGGGTCTTGCCCTCCGCAAACTTGATGGCCGTGGCGGTGGCGTAGTCGTTGGCCACGAAGAACATGCCCGCGCCCCAGGCGGGACTCGGGGCAACCTCGCCGCTGAGGCACTTCATCTGCCACAACTGGGCGCCCGTAAGCGGGTCGTAAGAGGTGACGTCCTTGGACGAATTCAGCACCAACTGGAACCCGGCGGGCGTTTCCACGCAGACCGGGGAGGCCCAGGAAATGATGCCGCGCTTCGTGGTGTACACTTCTTTCCCGTCCGCCAGGCCCAGCGCGATCAGGCGGCCGTTGGTCTTGCCGTCGTACTGAACCAGCAGGAGGTTCTGGAAGGCAATAAGCGAGGATGCATGGCCGTAGTGGTTGTCCGGCGCGCCGAGATTCTTGCCCCAGAGGAGTTTTCCGTTGAAGTCCACGCAGGCGACATCGCCGTTGGCGAAGATCGCGCAGGCGCGGTCGCCCTGTACGGCCATGGTTGGCGCGGCAAAGCTGGTCTCTTCGCTGACCTTGGGGGGCGTGTCGGGCGTGCCCTCAAATTTCTCCAGTGTGTGCGTCCAAAGCAACTGTCCGCCGTCGGTGTCGAAACAGTAAATCTCGCGCTTGTCCGCCGTCGCGCCGCTCAGGAAAACGCGGTTGTCCCACACCACGGGTGAATTGGGCGACGGCAGCGGCACGTCGGTTTTCCACTTGATGTTCTGGCCGCTCTCGACGTTCCAGTCGACCGGCGCGGTGGTGAACTGCGCAACGCCGTAGGAACCGGGCCCCCGGAAAGAAGGCCAGTTTTTCTTGACCGCCGCCCAATCGGGCCAGGCGACCGTCGGCTCCGCCGCGGGCGGCTGTTCTTTGGGTTGCTCCCCGGCCTGGGCCGCGGCGGTGGCCGACGCAGTCGGCACGGGCACATCCAGGCGCGTGGCGTAGGCGGCGACCAACGCACAGATGACCCACGCGAACCCGCTCAGCGCGATCAACTCACGGGCCCGTGCGCGCATGGTCCAATAGCCCGGCGCGGGCACATTCGGGTCGGGCAGCGGCATGCGCGGCCTGCTCTGCGCCGCGATATAGAGGGACAGCGCCAGAATGATCGCACCGCCCAACAGCAGGTACCCGCCGGTTTGAATCTGTTTTTGGCTGGTGAAGAAGGCCTTGCGCGCGAGCAGGTCCAGCACGCGGATTTGTTCGGCCAGGGCCGCGTTCGGTTCCTGGGACTGGGCCAGTTGCAGGCGCAGCTTGATGATTTCGGGGTTGTCGAGCGGGTTGACCGCCTGCACCTGCACGTAGTTGGCCATGAGCAGTGTGGACACGGCCAGCGTGAAAAGGCCGGCCATGACGGCCACGGTCATGGCCGTCCGCCACAGCGTTTCGTTGGTTGCGAATCTTGGCTTGTTCTTGTCAGGCAGCGGCATCTTCTTTTCCAACGGGACAGTACGCGTGGCACCGGGCGCAGCTCAGGCAGGCGCCGCGGTCAGGCACGTAGTCCCTGTTCCTGCGAATCACGGACAGTCGGATCATTCTTCCGCAAAAGGCCAGCCCCATGAACGCGCCAAAACACGCGGAGGCGGTCTTGAATCGCATTCTCAGGGCCTCGGCCTGGGCGTACAGGTCGGCGGGCGTCTTGTTGCCCGCGCGAAAGGCCTCGCTCTCCACGGAGCGTTCGGTGAACTTGCCCTGCTCTTCCGCCGCCACCCGTTCCGCCAGGCGGACCGTGGGATGGATTCGGGCGATAAACTGGTGCGCCGCCATGCCGGTCCAGCCCGCAAAGAGGACGATGATCGGCGTGGCCAGCAGCATCAGGCCCAGACGCCGCGCACCGGCGCGGCGGTCCACCGGCGCATCGGCCGGGGTGGGGATCACAATGGCGTTGTAGGGGCAGGAATTCTCGCAGAGGCGGCACTGGATGCACTCGGCGGGCGTGACCGTCGCGTGCCACTTGGAGAAGATGGACACCCAGCGCAGCAGCACGCCGTAGGGGCAAAGGAAGCGGCAGTAGGGCCGTGCCACGAAGACCCCGATAAGCAGCAGAATGCCCCCGGCCAGGAACATGTTGAGCGGGCCGCCGAGGCGGAAGAAACCCACAAAAGGATCATACTGGCAAATGACAAAGCCCGAACCGGTGGCCATGGCCAGCACGGCGAAGCCGAGGTAGGCATAGGCGAAAAGCCCCAGCACATGCTCCAGCGGGCGCGAGAGTTGGACGGGGAACAGCGCGCAGACCTCCTGTATGGCCCCCAGCGGACAGACGCCCGCGCAGAAAACGCGGCCGAAATACAGCGCGAAGAGCAGCGGCAGGAAGAAGAACACGGCCACGATGAAGGGCACGCCCGTGCCGTCGCCGACTACCGTGTTGGCCACGTTCTGCACGGCGCCCACGGGACAGATGCAGCCCTTGCGGTAGAAGCCGAACCAGAGCAGCGAGGCGACCGCCATGAGCAGCACTTCCCGGCGGGAACGGCGGCGCAGCACGAGCCACGCCGTCAGTGACAGCGCCCCGGCAAGCATGGCAATATCGACCGCAGGCGGGATGAGCCTGGGCGCCGGGGTGACCGGCGTGGGGTGCTGGTAGCCCGATTCGAATTCGGGGATGGGAAAGCGGAATGCCGCCGTGGCCTGTCCGGACACGGCCAGCAGGAGCAGTATCGCAAGTATGCAGGGAAGCCGCCTCATTTCTTCGGTTCGCCTCCCCCTTCGAGGGTCTTGAGCATGTAGGCCCTGGCAATGGGCACGCGCTGCCAGGCGTTTGCGGGGCAGTCGCGGGCGATGGCGCAGTCGTTGCAGTGCATGCAGATTTCCTGTTTCACCTGGAGCTGGAGCGAACCGTTGCCAAAGGCGTTGCAGCCCTTCACACACTTGCCGCAGCCGATGCACAGGTCTTCACTGATGGTGTATTGGTAGAACGGCGCCTCGACATAGGTGCGCGTGAGCGCGGCCACGGGGCACAGCTCGTTTTCCGCGCCGCTGTCCTGCGCCTTGGCCCCCGGCTGCAGGTAGCCGCCGCACAGGTCGCAGTAGCCGCACATTTCAAAGGCGTGGACGCATTTCACGGCGGAGGGACTGAGCACGTA
>CAZOMH010000462.1:0-4306 GCA_964580415.1 uncultured Nitrospirales bacterium | reverse complement strand
AAGACCGCCGTGCTCGCCATGAAACTGGCCGAGGTGGAACTGGTGCGCCGGCGCACCGGCGAGGCGCCCGTGCTCATGCTCGACGAAGTGCTCGCCGAACTGGACCCGCACCGCGCGCGCAGGCTCTTTGAATCCATCCCCGCCGGCACGCAGGTGCTGGCAACCACGACCCGGCCCGAACGGCCCGCGGGCGTTGCCGGTCCCGAACCGGCCCTGTTCAGAATACACGGAGGCAGCCTTGAGGGAGAATAAGATTCACAGCGCCGCGGACATCCTGAAGAACCTCATCAAGACCACGCCGCTGGGCAAGGTGTTTGAGCAGGCCCAGATCTGGGACAACTGGACCGAGGTCGCCGGGAAGGTGCTCGCCGAGCACGGCCAGCCCAAGGACGTGCGCGACCAGCGGCTGCGCGTCGTCGTCGACAGCGCGGTGTGGATGCACAAATACAGTTACTGCAAGTGGGAGATCATTCGCCGCATCAACCGCATGGCCGGCAAGGAACTGATTTCGGACCTCTTCTTCCTCCTCGCAGACGACGCCGAAGAGGAGTAGCATGTGGGGTGGGTGAAGTTCTGCGCGGCGGAACGCAACCCACCATCCTCAGAATCACGCGCCCGGCACGGTGGGTTCCATCCCGCTTTGCGGGACTCCACCCACCCTGCGTTTTCACGCCCGGGCACCGCGCCTATTCGCAGTAGGGCGGGCAGGAGCCGAAGTGCTTGCGCACCGCGTCCACAAACGCTTCCGCAAAGGCCTGGCGCCATTTCGGGTCGGCAAGATGCCCGCGGTCCTCGGCGTTGTTCATGTTGGCCGTCTCGATGAGCACCTTGGTGGGCACGCAGGTGTTGCGCAGCACGCAGGGAACATACGCCTTGCCGCCCTTCTGGCGGATGACGTTGCGGATCGGGTCGCCCGAATCATGCACCTTTATGGACGGCTTGTGCCCCCCCAGCGCATTCACCAGCGTTTGCGCAAACACCCGCGACATGGCCTCGTCGCGAAGCGCCTGCACATCCGTGCAGGAAGAGGTGCGCGCTTCGCGCGCCTCGGCATACTGGCTGTAGTCGTGGCCGTTGGGCGTCTCGCTTTCGCGGCGGTGCGCCGCGCCGGGAACATAGATCATCGCGCCCTGCATTTCGCGGTGCAGCGCGTCGCAATGGATGGATGTGAAGAGCATGTTGCGCTCGTTCACCCCCGCACTCCGTTCACGGCGGCAAATGTCGTTGGCAAGGTACCAGCGCAGGTTGGCCGACACCTTGGCGTCGTCGTTGTAATAGGGAGGCGTGGTCTGCACCACCTTGTTGCCGTCCTCTGAAAACGTCCGGGCATTGTTGATCTTGAACCCGTTGTCCGCGTCCTTCATGGTCATGAACGTCTTGGCGCGCGTCTTCGTTTCCAGCAGATTCTTGATGCGGCAGGCAATGTCGTAGTTCACCGCGTATTCGTACACACCGGCCACCGGCGGCGCCCCGTTGTCGCGTCCGCCGTGGCCGGGATCAAGAATGACCACAACACCCTCGAGATCCTTGGTGCGGTTCTTGTCGCCCGACAACCGCAGTGCCTCGGCCTGCACCTCCTCGTATTCCGCGCGTTCCGCCGTTCCCTGCGGCTGGTAACGGTCGGCCAGCATTTCCAGGGGAATGCGGACACGCTGGCCCGCGCAAATCTTCCGGGCGTCTGCAATGCCGCTGCGCTGCAAAATCGTCTCGCAGGCGCCCTGCACCTCCACGTGGCCGCTGTAGTCCGTAAACTTGCCCACCACCCCCGAGTAGACCGTCTCGCCCTTGCGCATGCGGTATTCGGCGTACCGCCCTTCCTGATCCGATCCGTAGCTCAGCCCCGAAACCTCGGGACTGACCATGCCCGCACTGCCGCCATTCGGCGGTTCGGACGGTTCCGAAGGGGCCGGACGCGGGGTGGGGGCCTGCATTACCGGCAGCAGCAGGCGCATGGGCACCAGCAGGCGCTGTCCCTTTTCGAGCGGTTCGACCGCGGGAGATTGCGAATCCCCCGCGCGAATTTCACGGCTGTTGCCCGGATTGCCGGTCAGCCATTCGGCCAGCAGCAACGGCGATTCCATGTTGCCCGAGCCGTCATAGGTGACCGTGTGCCACCAGCCGGCGGCGTCCGCATAATCCTGCGGAAACACCGCCTCAAGCGCGGCGCGCTGCGCCTTGGGATTGAGCTTGCTGAACGGAATCGCCACCGCAATGCGGTCTTTGTATAGCCGCCAGTCATTGGCGGAAACAAGATATTTGGACAAGACACCCTGCGCGGCTTCCCCCTGGGGAAGTTGCGCTTCGAGAAAGAGAATGCGGCCCCCGCGCAGCACGGCGGAAACCCCGGGCTCCAGCTCACGCCGGACCCCGCTTTGCGCGCCCGCCACCGGTGCCAGCCCAATAGCCACCAGTGCCAGGACCCAAATTCGCCCTCTTAACCAACCAGTCAAGGCCCAACTCCTTGGTTGGCGACCACACTATATAGCGAGGTCATCCTGTTCTTACCAATATACTGTAGCACGGCCTCCGCCAAAAATACAAGATGTTGTGCAAGAGAAACAACGCCGAACCAGTAAACCCTATAGGTTGTGGTGAAGGTTTGTGCGGCAAATGGATGAATTTCGGGCTGGTTCCCGATAGAATAGGGGCAAAAGACATCCGTGGAGCGCTTTTGGCGGGGCGCTCCGTGTTGGACCTCTTGACAATATGGCGTTTGGGGCAATGTTCACGGCGTTTGCCGTACGGGGTACACAATGATGGATGGCGACAACGGGCGGGAGGTTGCCGGGCTGGCCGGTGCCGGTGTTTCCTTTTGCATGGAGCGCCGTTTCCTGGTGGACCATTGCGTCTTGGTTTTTGCGCTGACGGTCTTCCTTTCGCTTGTGGATGCGCTCCTTGGCCGCCTCTTCTTCAGGATGCCGTTCTTTTTCACCTTTTATGGGATGCTTGCCGTCGCACCCTTGCTGGTGGCCGGCAGTTACGTCTGCGGTGAACTTGTGTTCCTGGGGCTCGGGGTAACCCTGACCGACGATGGCATTGAAAGGAAATGGTTTGGCCGGCGCAAGCGCCTTTCCTGGCGGGAGGTGTCTGGATTCAAATTGTCCGGGCACCGGTCGGCCCCCGCGCTTCAACTGTTCGGCGCTGACGGAAAACCGCGGCTGACCATTCCCAACTTCGTTGACTGCGCGGCCATCGCAAGGCTGCTGGAGGGGATGCAGGCGCGCGCGAAGGAGCACGGGTAATACCGCGTGCCGGGGATTGTTTTGACAATGCGCGGGGACCGTTCTATGATTAAGGCAGTCTCCCGCACGTCGTGCGGGGCCAACAGTCAGGGGAACGGCCGGCAACCGGCACACTTCCGGAGGAGGCTTTCATGAGTTTCGCGGGCGCATTCTGGTTGGCTATTCTTGTTATCGGACTGCTCTTGGTGCTGCCGTCGATCCGGCGCATCGGCCCGACCGAAGTCGGGCTGGTCATGAAGCGTTTTTCCTTCAAGAAACTGACCAGTGACAATCCCATCGCGTTCAACGGCGAGCCGGGCTATCAGGCTGAGTTGCTGATGCCCGGGCTGCGGTTCAAGTTCTGGGTGATCTACCGGGTCGAGAAACACCCATGGGTGCAGGTGCCCGCCGGCGAGATTGGCGTGGTCATCGCGCAGGTGGGCGACCAGCTTCCCATCGGCGCCAAGTCGGCCGTGTACAAAAAAGTGTTCGGCAACTATGCCGACCTGGACGTGTTCATGGCGAACGGAGGCCAGAAGGGTGTGCAGCGTCCTGTGCTGCCGCCGGGCACCTTGATGCCCATTCATCCCGTGGCCTTTCTGGTGATCACCAAGAACCGCGTGTACGGCGTGCCCATCTCGCCGGAACTGGAGGCCGTGAAGAATTCCAAGGGCGGGCTCATGCCGCAAACCTTCGGGCTCGAACTGTGGCAGTTGGACATCCTCCGCATCGCGCCGCGCGCGCGCGGCGACAGGGGCGAGATCGAGGATGTTGTCGGCATCGTGACCACGCTGGAAGGCGACCCGCTGCCGTCCGGCGCCATCGCCAGCCGCCTCGGCGGCTTTGCCGACATCGCCCAACTGGAAAAGAACAGCGCACGGGACGCCGACATGATCGACTGCATCCTGGGCAGCAAGAACAACGTACACAACAACTACCAGGACTTCCAGGCCTTTCTCGACGGGGGCGGCACGATAGGCCTGCAGCACGACCCGCTGCTCTACGGTGCCTACACGATCAACCCGTTCCTCGTCCGCGTCGAGGCCATGCCCATGCTGGTCGTCAGGCAGGGCGAGGTGGCCGTG
>CAZOMH010000461.1:0-4307 GCA_964580415.1 uncultured Nitrospirales bacterium | reverse complement strand
CATCAGGGCCTGCCGGGGACTTGCACCCCATAGATTCGCGCCATGCTTGGCACACTAAGACGGACGCCCCAGTGAGCCACGGGGCGTCCGTATGCCGGCGGGTTGGAGGCACACAACCGCCCCCGGCCCAAGCCATTATGAACCGGATGTTGTCCCCGATTCGCCCTCCTGCACGGGTTCCATGTTCGATTCATACTCCGGACGCAGCGGAACCCCCACAAAGGTTTCCTGACCGGGGGGCACCGCAATGGTCGTCTTCCCGACCAGCAAGGCACCCTCGATTTCCGCGGAAACCATAACCAGAACGTTACCCGAGGAAACGTTCTCGATTATGCGTTCGGCGGCGGGCAGGCCGTCTTGGCCGGAGGCCACGGACGCATCCGTATCCAGGTTTCTCGCAATGGCAATTCCAAAGGGCACCTCCCGCCCGTTCAGCAAGGCATGCACCCGCACCCGCCCCGGTGCATGCAGCACCACATCCACCGTCTCGACGGAACCCACAACGGCGCCCACGCTGCCGGGCGCATACCCTTCACACGTCACGACATACTGCACCTCACTGCCCAACGCCAAATCGGCAAAGACAAATTTACCCCCGGCATCGGTCCTCGTGCCGCCCACCAAGGCCCCCGAAAGGGGCTCTCCCTTTTCGTTGCGCACGACGCCCGAAAGCGTGCCGGCTGCGCCCAATGACGCGGCTATGGATACTTCACCCCCGCCTTCCGGCTCCGCCGTTTCCGTGAACCAGGGGGCGTAACCGCCCGCCGTGACCGTGATGCGAAGGGGCAGTGCGGGCACGCTTTCTATTCTGAACCGTCCCTGTGTATCCGACACAGTTCGGTTCCCGGTGCCAAACTGGTTGTCGGATGGAATCTGGATGACCGTGCTGTAACCCACTGTAAAGTCGGTCACCGGGCAGCGGGTTTGGGCATCCACAACGCTCCCGACAAGGGTCGCGTTCTTTTTCAGGAAGAGCCTCAGCCCCCGCGTCCCCGTATCGATTCCCGGAACGATCAGCGGCGAATACCCCGGAACTGCTGCGAACAGCGTCACATTGCCCTCGCCCAATCCCTTAAACTCAAAACCGCCCATCGGCCCCGTAATGGCAGTCTGACCATTGGCCAGCCCCAGCATGGCCATGGGCGCAGGCAGATGGTTGGGGTCGAAGAGCGTGCCCTCAATGGTCAAGTTTCCGGCGGCCGCGTTCTTGATGATCACGTCCCGGGTCACGCCTTCCATGGAGACGCTGACCTTTGTCGAACCCAGGGATAATCCCCTGGGCAGATAGGCGGACAGGATATAGTCGCCCGAAGCCAGCCCGGTCAGCAGGAACATGCCGGAGCCGTCGGTGGTGGTCTTGCTGCCGTCGCCTATCGGGGCCATGGACGCACCGTCCTCCCTGTTTATGGCGATCTGGGCGTTGCATACGGGTTTATCGTCCGCATCAAGAACGGTGCCTTCCACGCTGGCACCCGCCTTTCCGGTCAGACGGAGTTCAATCTCCTTACCGTTAAAGGCCGTCAAATCGATGGCCATTTCCTCGCTGGCAGACTTGCCCGAAGAAGCGATAACCTTGACTTCCGTGCCTGCCGGTGCGCCGCCGGTCATTTCATCCGAACTGCCTGGTTCGCGGAGCGCCAAGGCAAAGGCTCCGTTCTCATCCGTCTTCGTGTTGTCGTCCTGATACATACCCGAGGCTTTCACGCGCGCCTGGGTCGGCCTGCCGCTTCCGTCCACCACGTGCCCCGAAAGCATCAATGCCGGAACGACGATCAGGTCATGATTGTTCGCCGTTTCTCCAGCCTCAACGTGAACCCTTTCGAACGGTGCGGAACGGTACTCCCTGCGGGAGGATGGAGATATATAGAAATCTCCCGTGGGCAGGCCGGAAAAGGCATATCGGCCGTCGGCCCCGGTAACCATGTCGCGGTTAATATTGAGATTGCCGCCTCCGGCACTCAATACCACCTTCATGTCCGGCACGACCGTTCCAGTTTTCTTGTTGACAACCTTTCCGGAGAGCACACCGCCCGGGCTGGCCTGTAATTCCACCCGAACGGCGGCCCCTTCCCCAACATCGACCGAAACGCGCGGGTTCTTCAGCGTGAGCACCTTGTCCTCAATGGAGAAGAACCATTTCCCCGGCGACAGTGTGTCCATCTGGAACTCCCCTTTTTCATCGGAAGTAAAAGGGAATGAGATGCCATAGGAGGCCCTGGTATCTCCAGCTTTGTTGGGCCGGTAAACGAGTTGTTCGGTATGAACGGTACCGCCGATATTTGCCAATGGTTGGCCGGCAAGGTCCACCACTCGCCCTGCAAGAACGCCGCGGTCCTTCATGACCACCGTTGAACGCAAGCCGTAACAGGGAATCGACCCGGTGTAATAGGGCGCATGGTCCGGGGAGACGATGTAGAACTTCCACGAACCGGGTAACAGTCCCTTGAACCGGAAACGTCCCTGGTCATCCGTTGCGGCGCGCAACCCGCCCACCGTGACATGGTCAAACTCATCTCCGGGAAAGAAATCGTGTGCGACGGGGTAGATGACGGCCCCCGGTATGGGATTGTTCCGCGCATCCACCAGCACCCCATAGGACCGGAGCATGGGATACATCTTTATGTTGGCGTGCTTCCGGACTTCACCAGTCTTTGAAATGCTCATCGCACTGGCACCGCCCAGAAAGCGCGTCATGGCAAGAATGCTGTAGTTGCCCGGGGGCAGTTTATTCACGGTAAACGTTCCGAACGCATCTGCGGTTGCCGTCCACTTTTGCGTATCCGCCGGTGGAAGCTCTGCCGCATCCCAGGTGACCCGTTCCAGGGTAACCTCGGCACCACCCACGGCCTGCGCCAGCGGCGTCATGAGCATGCTGGTGAAACTAAACTCCCCGGTGGGTTCTTCTTCCCCTTCCACATATACAGCCTGCGCAACAGGCGCATCCGGAACAGCCGTTTCAACCGGCTTGGCTTCGGCAACGGCTGGAGTCGCGATGGGTTTGTCGGCAGAAAGCGCCGGTTCCCAACCGAGCAGGCTCGGCGTAACAAAGAACCCTCCCGCTGCGAGCGCAAGCACCCCCGCCACCACTCCGGCAAGCTTTGCTGCACCGATGACGAGTCCCAGAACGGCCCCGTAAGCGGGCACCGTGCGCCATACCGCGCCCGCCGCGATAACCGCCGCCGTAATCATCCTCGCCGTTTGCTTCAACTCAGAAGCCGGACGGGCCTCGGGCACCAGTTTCAGGAATTCCACCCCCAGCGCTTCCCGCGACCGCTGCAGGCGCTTTGCTGCGGCATCCCGGCTGATTCCGGACGCAGCGGCAATTTCCCGCAGGGAACAGCCCCCGTAATAGTGCATCAGCAGCACCTCGCGGCTCTCCAAGGGAAGCTCCATCAGGGTCTTGTGGAGCATCTCCTGCATTTCCTTCCGGTCCGGCGCAACCGTCTCCTGGTGCAGCGACGCAAGAACCCCTTCTTCCAGAGGGACTTCATCTTTGTGGCGGCGCTGCCAGTTCAGTGCGGTGTTTCGCACGATTGCCAGCAACCAGCCCGCGAACTTTTCCGGCGTCCGCAGCGTGTCCAGCTTCTGGTAGGCCGCCAGAAAGCTTTCCTGCGCCACATCGTCCGCGTCGCTCGTGTTCTTCAGATGCCCCCGCGCCACCGAAAGTACTGCCGGCAAATGACGCTGCACAAGGAACCCAAAATCATTACGGCGTCCCGCAAGCACCCGCCGCACAAGCTGTTCATCCGACCGTGACCACAATAAAGCAAGCATCAGGTGTCCTCCTTTTGCTTATAAGACACGCCGGAAGGCTGATCGTGGACATTCCCTCCCGAAGGCGTGTCCGAAAAAGACCAAGGAGGCGCACCCGGGACATGCTATTCCCCGCTGCGTGCGTCGTCCATGCGTTTCAGTTCCCTGAAGCGGTTCACGAGTGTGTCATAGGCCTCCGGCTTTTCAACAGTCTTCCGGAGGCTTTCCGGAAGGTAGCGAATATCGGTGCATTCCATGATCGCAGCGAGTACCTGAAGCTCGTGTTCCGCGTTCTTGACACTGCGGAACTGGCCCATGACTTCCGTGATGAGTGCCGCGTCCGGGGTCTGCTTGCGAAGCAGTGCCTCGCGATGCACCCGCATCAGAATGCCCTCAATGTCGGCACCGCTCATGGGCGGAACCTTGGTCATGTCCGGCAACATGCCGCCGGCAAGTTCCATCTTGCTCTTGTGCGCCATCGATACGAACATCTCGCGAAGTTCGTCCGGGGTTTGCGGATAGAACAGCGGAATATGCTCCTCGCAGCGCCCCTG
>CAZOMH010000460.1:0-4308 GCA_964580415.1 uncultured Nitrospirales bacterium | reverse complement strand
ACGAAGTAGTTGCCGTTTCCGGAAAAGTCATACCACTGACCGATTCGCCGCCCCCGGCCGACCTGCTGGTGCGCTTTGGCGAGGGGTGGGAATCCGTGGTTTCGGCGGATGCCACCGGCGGCTTTACCGTCCCGGCACTGCCCCCCGGCAAACACAAACTCACCGCATACCTCTCCTATAACCTGCGCGGCGACCAGGGCATCGGCAGTGTTGGAATCGACGTGAAACCCGGTGAGGATATGACCGGCATCGAACTGCGGCTCATGCCGCTCGTCAAGGTGAACATCCTGTGCGTCGATGCTCAGGGCCAGCCGGTCGAGGGAATCACCGGCGCCGCCACATGGACCAAATCGGGCGACGGATTCTGGACCCAGGGCACCCGCTCGGGAAAGGATGGACAGGCGACACTCTATCTCTACCCGGGTGACGTGCAGTACGTTTTCGGGGCGGATATGGAAAACAACAAATTCGTCGCACAGGACCACATCGAAATCCACCCAAAGGCGGGGGAGAAACTCCCCGACCTGCGCGTCGTGATGGCACCCAAGCCCGCGCCGCCAGAAAACAAGGACAGCCCGGCAGCCGCTTCAAGCGGCGAAAAGACCGACCTGCCGGACGTAAAATCCGTTTGGGACAAAGTCATGGCGGTCAATGCCGTCTGGCTGAATCCGAACCCGGCCAACCTCAGCTACACACTGACCATGGATATCGACAAGAGCGAGCACTTCCCGAAGAGGGTTCATCGCGTACACCGCGTGTGGCTTGCCGGGAAGAACGGGCGTATCGAAACCGAATCGCAGGACAAACCCGCCAAGTCCACCATCGTGTTTGAGGGGGACAAGGCGACGGCCCTGGAACCCAAGACAACGCCCTGCGAGGGCATGTTTGGCGAAAGATATCTGGACACTTTCCGGCAGGGTACCGAGTGGCATAGCGGCATTCATTGGCTGGCGCGGCATGGCCTGCCCGAAAACGCTCGTATTGCAGAACAATACGACTCGTCCCAGGGAAAAGTGCTTGTGCTTGAGGCCACGCTTGACAACGCGCGCATTTCCACGGGACTCGGCATCTACAAGACCTACTTTGGCCAGGTACAGTGCCCGGTTGGACTGGTACGCCTGCACCTTCGCGCGGGCACATTCACACCCATTCGGGAAGAAGACTCCTTCACGCAGGGTGGCGAGGAAACCCGCTTTTCCATTGAATATGGTCCCGACTTTCTGGACTTCGGTGCGCAGCGCGCCCCCACGGAAATTGGCTATCACGGCACGCTGGACCTGGGCGGAAAGAAGGACTGGGTGCTGAAGGCGACCTTCCAAAAAGTGGACAACGTCTGGGTACTGCGCGAGGGTCAAAACCTGCAGGACGGGAAACTGGTGACGCACATCGCAACATCGGATGTCTCCTGCCAACCGCCCGATCCGGGCCTGCTTAAGATGCCCGACCCCGCCGAACTGGAGAAACCGAAAGAGCCGGATACTTCCGCGCCGGAAAAGGGCGCCAAGAACGACGCGGACAAGACCACGGCCCTGGCCGAGTTTCGGCTTTATGCGGCCCATGGCCCGGTCACGCAGAACGACAAACCCCTTCCCGATCAAAAGGACAAAAAGGCGGCTCCGTTTATGCTCCGCAGTTTGTTAACGAGCGCCGAAGAAGGCGACGGGTTTGCCGTCGGAGGCGCGCCGTTTGTGATGGACGGAAACACGCTGACCTGGGCGGGAAAGGACACGCCGGACCCGGGCTGCGCCACGCTCGTCGCCTCGACAACCTTTCCGATAGTTGCCGATGACCGCGTCAGCCAGACCATCTCCATTCCGGGGGAAGCCGGAGTGTCCGGGTCCGGTCAGCAGGATGCCGCCATGGCAGTTGTTTGTCACCTCGTTAAACCGGGCCAAATCCGGCTGTGGATAACGCCCAGACGACTGGACGAATCCGGGGCAAATGCGGCGGCGTCCAATCAGGACCCATGGATGAACATCGCGGGGAACGCGCCCCAGGACACATGGCAGCTCATGGTTTTGGACATGACCGATGACAACAGCGGCGCCCAGCGTCCGTTGCTGCTGTGCTGGCGGCTCCAGTACGACACTGCCCCCAAACCGGCAAACGACCGGCCCCGGGTAAAGACCGGCAACGTTGTCTTTGCGGAGAATCCCGCCATCGTCCCGGACAACATCCCGCAATACACCGCCGAACTGCGGCTCATGGCCGGTCCGCGCGCTTCCGTGGATGCCTTTTGCGCAGAACTTCGCGTCGGACGGGAGATTGAGCACGGCGACGATGCGGAACTTGCATTCATCACAAACGACGAAAAGGGGATAGAGGTGTCTTTTGCCGCTTCCGAAAAGAACTCGGGCCTTGAACTGCTGAGCGCCCCGCGCGTTACCTTCAAGGCCGGCGATGGGACGCTCGAAGAAAAAGGCGGGAATGCGCCCGCCAATCCGCTCAAAATAGTCTTAAGGGCACAAACTCTCAAGCCGCTGGCCGAAGGCGACAAAATGGCGGTGGCGGCCATGGAGGACTTCTTCGGGAAATACAGCACTTCGTTGTCGGACTTCTACAGAAGGGACAAGCCGGCCGCGGTGCTCATGGACGCACAGGAGTTCTCGCCCACACCCCAAAATGGCGGCAAACCCGAACCCATCCCCGCGGGTATTGCCATGGCAATAGGCCTGAAAGAGACCGATCTGCCCGGCACGTTCGGACTGAACCTGTACATCAACAACAAGGAAGTCACCCAGCAGTCGCGCGGCCTGGCTTTCTGGAAACCCATACCCGAGCCCGAAATCTTCGAATCACCCGTGGGGTTGCGCTTTGACAAATCCCATCCCTACAAGATGGGCGACTGGATCGTCGCGGTCACCAAGAACCGCGAACCGAAAAAGGCCACGCTGGCCGTGCTGCGTATCGGGCGCGTCCCGGCGAAGGACCGGTTCTTCCCCGGGGCGCAGTCCTGAATCACGGGCTATAGAATCTGCGGTCCACACATCACCGCTGCGGAAAGATGTGGGACAGGCGCCCTCGCCTGTCATTCCAGGTCGCTGATCACAGGAACGACAGCCGGGGGCGGCTGTCCTACATTCCGGGGGCGGCTGTCCCACATCTTCCGGGGTATTGGTTGCATAACACATCATGGTGGGCGCTTGCGGCATGGCGGGCCGCCATGTCAGAATAGGACACCGCCTGCCTGTGGAACCGTTCCGGCAAACAACGGCACACACCCCGCGCATTTCCTGTGTCCCGGCAGCTTCCGACAGGAAGCACATGCTCCTGAGGGAATAGAGAACGCGCCAAAAACTGTTGCCAAATGAAGCGGTGGCGGTACGGCGGAAAGAGCGGCCTGCGCGATCAAACCGCGAATTATGGAGAAAACTGAATGTCCACGCCGAAAGACAACTTGGAGACCGCCGCCTACGGGGGAAGCCGCGTTGAACGCAGCACCCGCGAGGTGGAGGACCTTGCCAAGGGCGAGTACAAGTATGGCTGGACCACCGACATCGCGGCGGACACCTTTCCCAAGGGACTGAACGAAGACATCGTTCGCGCCATTTCCGCCCGCAAGGGCGAGCCGGAGTGGATGTGCGCGTGGCGGCTGAAGGCCTACCGCAACTGGCTGCGGATGGAAGAACCCACGTGGGCAAAGGTCCATTACGAGAAGCCCGATTTCCAGGACCTGCGCTATTATTCGGCGCCCAAAGCAAAGAAAGGCCCCAAGAGTCTGGACGAGGTGGACCCCAAACTGCTGGAGACCTTCGCCAAGCTGGGCATTCCTCTCGACGAGCGCAAGCTGCTGGCGGGCGTGGCCGTGGATGCCGTGTTCGACAGCGTTTCCGTGGCCACGACGCACAAGGAAATCCTGGGCAAACGCGGCATCATTTTCTGCCCCATTTCCGAGGCCCTGCGAGAGCATCCCGAACTGGTGCAGAAGTACATTGGAAGCGTGGTGCCCACGGGCGACAACTTTTACGCCGCGCTCAACTCGGCCGTGTTCAGCGACGGCTCGTTTGTGTACATTCCGAAGGGCGTGAAATGCCCGATGGACCTGTCCACCTATTTCCGCATCAACGCTTCCGAGACCGGCCAGTTTGAGCGCACGCTCATCATCGCCGACGAGGGCGCCGAGGTGCGCTACCTGGAGGGCTGCACGGCGCCGATGCGCGACGAGAACCAACTGCACGCGGCGGTGGTGGAGCTGATTGCGCACAGGGACGCGACCATCCACTATGCGACGGTGCAAAACTGGTACGCGGGAGACGAGAACGGCCGCGGCGGCATCTTCAACTTTGTGACCAAGCGCGGCAAGTGCGA
>CAZOMH010000459.1:405-4330 GCA_964580415.1 uncultured Nitrospirales bacterium | reverse complement strand
CATCGAGGGGCCCCAGGCTTTTTCCGGGACGCTTTCCGAAGAGGCAACGCCCAATCCCAACGACCTGCCCCGTTCCACCCCCGTAATCGGCAAAGAGGACCGGCTGCTGAAAGTGGTCGCGGGACGTTTGGATGACGGAACATTGCGGGCCGACTCGATGGTCGACCTCACGTTCGCGGTGGACGGCAGGAACCTGACGTGGCAGGTTCCGGAGGGAAGCTGGCAGGTCATGGCCTTTTGGTCGACACAACGGGACAACCACAACGCGGTGGACCATCTTAATCAGGGTGCCATGGAGCGGTACTGCGACATTCTTGGAAAGAAATACGCCGCAGCCATCGGCGATTTCTTCGGCACCACGGTGGAGTCTTTCTTCAGTGACAGCTTCGAGGTTCCCATCTACCGCAACGGCCTCTACTGGACCGACGGCCTCTTTGAGGCGTTCCGGCAGGACAAGGGTTACGACCTCACGCCCCTGCTGCCGGCGCTCTGGTGGGAGGTGGATGACCTTTCCCCGCGGGTGCGGTATGACGTCAACGAATTCCTTCACAAGCAGGGGATGACGGCCTTTTTCGGTCCCTTCCTGAATTGGTGCAAGGCAAACGGCGTTCGCGGGCGCATCCAACCCTACGGATTTGTGACGGATGTGCTTGAGGGTGCGGGCAGCGCGGACCTGCCCGAGATGGAAATCACGCCGGGCGAAAAAGATGCCGTGCCCTGGTATGACACCCGCGTCGGACCGCGGGAGTATGTGGCCTCCGGGGCACACCTGTACGGACGCAATGTCGTGACCACCGAAGCATTCACTTTTCTTCATCATGAACCCTACCGGGAGACGATGGAAGAATTGAAGATCGCCACGGACGGGTTCCTGCGCGCCGGGGCGAACAAGTTTTACAACCACGGATTCATCGCGTCGCCGGAGCGCGGCGTCATCGTTCCCACTCGGGGCTTCTACGAGGCCATCCGCATCAGTCCGGAAAATATCTGGTGGCGCTACTATCACCTCCTCGCGGAATACACCGCCCGGTGTTGCTGGATGCTCCGCCAGGGCAAATACGTTGCCGACGTTGCGGTGTATTCGCCGCTGGCCAACCAGTGGACGCAGAGCGTGCTCAACGCGCGAAAATGGACCCGGGAATTTGAGTGGGGTGGGCTCAATGCGCTTCTTGCGTCCAATGGCTACGCCTTTGACCTCGTCAACGACGATATGCTGCAAAACCATATGCAGGTGGACGACCAGGAACTCCGCCTGGGTGAAATGAGTTACCGCGTGCTCATTCTCCCCAACATCACCGCCCTCCCGGTTGAGACTATGCGGCAGATTGCCGCCTATGCCCGGCAGGGAGGACATGTGATTGCCCTGGAACAGGTTCCCAGCCAGTCCACGGGCCTGAACCGGTATGGGGACAATGATGCGGAAGTGCAGAAGCTCGCCGCCGAATTGTTTGGTTCGCCCGCGGTTGCCGATGACCGTGCCGTGCGCGACTGCGGCCTGGGCAGCACCTGGTTCATGGACACGGTGCTCCAGCGGCTGGACCCGCTTGAATACCGCAGCGCCGCCTTTGACCCGCTCATAGCCGCGCTCAAACAATCGGCGGCACCCGATATGGACCCGGAACTCGTCCGGGTGGGCAAGCGGACCAATGACGGCCTTGTCTGCACACACCGCCAAGATACAACCATGGACCTCTATTTCGTCGCCAATCTTCAGGATGTGGCCGTGGACCGGCGCGTTGGTTTCCGCGTGAAGACGGGGTCCCCTTCGTTCTGGGAACCGCGTTTGGGCAAACGGCGCGAGGTGCTAACCTACGTCCGCGACGGCGAATACACGCGTATTCCGCTGAAGCTAAAACCGTACGAGTCCGTGTTTGTAATCTTCGAACACGGTGCCGCGCAGAATGACCCGCCCCATGTCGTCGCGAGTGATTTTGCGGACGTAATCAAAGCCACCGACAAGGGATTTGACGCGTTGGCGGACCATAACGGCAGCTTCGCCTATGAGTTCTTTGACGGCAACGCCACACACCTTGGAACCGCGGACGCAGCAGGACTTCCTTCCGTCTTTGTGGTGAACGGCCCGTGGCAGGTCCAGTTCCTGGGCAACGATGCACTCGCAGACGCCGTTGAATGGCCCGGCCTGCGCTCCTGGACCGATGTGGAACAACTCCGCCATTTCAGCGGCATGGCCAGATACACCGCCGAGTTTTCCCTGCCGCAGGAATATTGCGTCGAGACTATTCGGTTGAAACTGTCACTCGGCACGGTGGGCAGCGTGGCCGAGATTCGCGTCAACGGCATGCCTGTCGGCATCCACTGGATGCGGGACCAGGACTTCGCCGTCGAGAAGTTCCTCCATGCCGGCAAGAACACGCTTGAAGTTGAGGTCACCAACACGCTCATCAACCGGGTTTCCGGCCTCGATGCGTTCCCCGGAATCGCCCCCGAACTTCAGAACAGACTGGGGGAGGGGGTCGACAAGTCGGGACGTGTCGAAAAGATTCTGTTGGGGTTTGAGCCGCTGCCGCCGTCGGGATTGCTCGGGCCCGTGCGGATAGTACCGTACAAGCAGGTGGAACTTGATACCGGCAATCCTGGGAAGCACTGAAGCGGTCAGAATATTCGTTTGCGCACCTTCCATTTTTCAAGTTGGTGGAGAAAGAGTTCCGTGCCCCACAAGTCAAGGGAGGGTTGCTCGTGGACGCGAATAAAACGGCGCACATCTTCGGCCGCCTGTTTCCAGTCCAGGGAGACAATCCTATTTTCGAGCGCGCTCACAACCCAGGCTTCGTCCACGACAGTGTGCTGGTTGGCCCATGGCCCCAACTGGTTGAGCGCGGAGGACAAGAATTCCGCGTTGATGTCGATTCCCTGGCTGGTGTACCAGATGAAATCGTACCAATCGCGGCCCTTGATGTACTCCCGGCAGAGCAGCGCGTGGACTTTCCCGGCGAAGAGACTGGGCTTGTCCTGAACGGCCACGGCGGACACAAAGGGGAAGTCGAGGTATTCGAGTGCGGCGCCGCCGCCGGCAGGGGGATTGGTGTCCACCTCCAGCTTGATGCGGATTTTCGCGGGCAGCCCGGTCCGGTCTGCATAACGGAGTTGGATGAGTTTCCCAATGGAACTGTCCTTCAGGAAAGCCTTGCGCACGGCCGTGTCCGCGCTGCCCCGGTCGGTAATCTCCATCTGGTAACCGTAGGCGGACAGTTCGTCGCGCAAATCCCGCAGCATGTCTTTCAATTCAAAACGCGGGTTCGGTTCGCGCAGGATGAAATCAAGGTCCTCGGAGAACCGGTTCAGGCCATAAAAGACCCGCAGGCAAGTACCCCCCTGAAAAAGGGCATGCTTGAAGAATTCACCCCGCCCCAGCGCGGCGAGGGCAACCTCCTGGGTGATTTCGCGCAGGGCTTGCTGTTCCTCAAGGGCCGTCTGGCAGTTGTAGGACGCCAAACGCTCGCGAATCATTTGAACGCTCATAATTTCACCGCCTCCTTCCACCCCGCCAGAAAACGTCTTACCCGTCCGTTGGAGCAGTTGTCTTCCAACACCGATAGTTCCTCGCCGGTAACAGCAAGGGCGTCTTCCTGCTCGATGCGCAGACTTCCCAAGGCATCCCGGATATTCTTCCAGGGCGGACGTCGCGCATAGAAATAGTCTGCCAGCGCCTTCGCGGGGGAGGCCATGAAGAAGACGTTGCCCGCCGAATCAACACAGCGTTCCACACCCGCGTAGAAGACCTTTTGCGGGACGCGGCTGTAACTGAACAGACCCAGGGGAGTGTTAAACTCTTTTGCGTTTCCATAACTTGCGCAGGTACAGGTATGGACCGCCTCGGGAATCCAGCCGTGATGGCTGAGCGCGGTTTCCATGCTGATATAGCTCGGCCCGTAAATGCGCTGGGCAACGGCGTATACGTTGACCG
>CAZOMH010000459.1:0-395 GCA_964580415.1 uncultured Nitrospirales bacterium | reverse complement strand
CTGGTAACGGGGCGCAAGACAATACAGGCCGCGCCGGATGTTCAGGATTTCTCCCCCCGCCAACGCCCGTTTTATCAGACCGTGGCGGCTGAACGCCGAACTGTCCATTGCCACAGTAAGCTCTGTAAAGGAAAACATCTCGCTGGAATTGTCGAAGAAGCGCTCGGTCAGGCGGTTCATTTTGGTATTCCTTCTTGGAAGTAGTCATATTATGACTACTTCTGTGAAATAGTATACCGCGTAACCCGATATCTGTCAATTACCTGTCGGGGAATGTAGGTGATTTCCCATCAGTCATCATGGTCCAAAGGCTCACCGGCAGACCACGAAAATAATGCCATATTCACGCACCGAAAGCGCGCTGTCTTAGGTCCCCCCTGGAGGGGGGCAGCCCC
>CAZOMH010000458.1:0-4341 GCA_964580415.1 uncultured Nitrospirales bacterium | reverse complement strand
CTGGCCACCCGCACCACCCAGGAGCCCGCCTGCTGCAGCAGCTTCTTGGCAAGGGACCAGTGCGCAATGTCAACAATGGGCCGCGCGCCGACCACGATTTCCGCCTCGCCCCGAAGGATGGGCGCCACCAGCGCGGGAATGTCGTCCGCGTTGTACTGGTTGTCCGCGTCCGTGTTGACGATGATGTCCGCGCCCCGCCGGATGCCCGCGTCCAGCCCCGCCATGAATGCCCACGCCAGGCCGCGGTTCGTGCGCACCCGCACAACATGGTCCACGCCGTTTGCCCGCGCCACCTCCACCGTGCGGTCCGTGGAGCCGTCATCGACCACCAGCCACTCCACCACGTCCACCCCGGGCACCGTGCGCGGCAGCGCCGCCAGCGTCACCGCCAGCGTTTTTTCCTCGTTGTAGCACGGTATCTGTATGATCAGTTTCGTCATGATTTCGACCCTAAAGCAGGCCCTGTCTTTCCGCTTCTTTCCACACGAATGGATTTTCCTTTTTCAGGTAACTGCTGCTTATATGTCCTTGAATATAACTGTCATAGCAGTCCGTGCGGGCCTTGCGGCATTCGGCATCGTCAAGGCTGAGACGCATTATGGTGTCACAGGCGTCTTGCATGGCCGCCGCGCCCAATGACGGGTTGGCGTATATGCTTCCCGTGGCCAAGTCAAGATGGAACGTGCCCTCTGCCAACAAAAAGGGGTCCAAAACATCCGAGAAGTCCCGTTTGCGGCTGTTCATCTTTCCGCACGCCAAACGGTAGTTGCTCCATTCGTATGCAAGGCCGAGATCCCGGGATTTCGCCACAAAATGCTCCACGCTCCGGGAGCCCGTAACAGGGTGAATATACATGCACGCATAGGCGCACACCCCGCCATAGGCAGTGTGCAACTCCTTCAGGCAGTCCTTCCAATACGGGTGCAACGCAACCCCTGCCGGTATCGGACCCGATATCGAAAGGCCGTTCTTCCGCAGCCAATCCAAACCTTTCCGCCGCACATTCCGGTCAAAGCAGGGCGGCTCATTCTGCGGTTGCACTGGAATCATTCAACCATCCTTTCCTTTGGCCCAGGTAGCACCAGCGAATCCAGAAGGGGTCTGTGTCTCCCAGCACAGCCTGCAACTCCGCGTGGATTCTTCTTGCCGCATCCGCGTCGATGTCTTCCTGCTTCATGATTCGCGAGGCTTCTTCTATCGTACTTTCCGCTTTGAGCGATCTCCCGCTGGCGAGGTCAAACACTTCGCTTGTCAGCCATGCAGTGGCATCCCCCCTCTTCCGCCAAACGAGGTCCTTGGCAAGAACAGCGCCGTTTTCGATGTCGAGGCCAATTACCTTGTCCGTTGTTGCGTCGAAAAACGGTTCGATGGAGGCCATGATGAGCGGGGCGTGCGTGCTTGCGATCACCTGAATCTCAGGGTACTCCAAATGAAATTCCCGCCCGTTCACGTACTCCATTTTGAAGAAAGCCCTGCTGACCGCCGGCAGTATCATGCGCTGCCATTGGGGATGGAGGTGCGCCTCCACCTCGTCAATAAGAACAGTAAACCGGTTGGTCGGCGCGTCGCCGACCAGGCGTGCGGCACTGATATGCTCCGTATAGGTCCATACGATAAGATACGCGAGCGCCAAGATGCGCCGCATGCCTGCGGAGGCGAAAATGACGGGCACATTTCCGTATGGAAGCGCCAGGGTTGGGAAGTCGCGGGACTCGTTTACATGCACGCGCATATGCGGGCCCGGAGCCAGCCTCTCGGTTTCGCCGGCCGAAAGGCTTTCGAGGACTTTGCGCAGCCACATGAACTCCGTGCCGTTTCTGTCCTGCCATGTGACCCAGTCCCGAATGAGGCCATTGCACAGTGTCGGACCGCCCTCAACCGCCATTCCCTCCCACACTTCCCTGGCGGAAAAATTGAATGCGGCGGGTCGATCCGGTTCGTGATAACCGCGGGACACAATCTTTTTCCAATAGTTTCGCGCCGGGTCCCAAACGGAAAAACCGCCGTCGATGCGCATATACAGCACGAGTCCGGTCATGCCTGGCCTTCCCCGTTGGATGGTCCAGTCCTCCTCCTCAATATTGTATTTGCCAACCAGTTCATGCGCGCTCTTGGACTTTGCCTCGTAACCGTAGACGATTTGGGCTTCCCGACCCTTTCCCGGATGCGGCCATGCCGGTTGTGTGGCCCAGGTTCGGGTCAGAGCCCACCACGCCACATCAAGAATGAACGTTTTCCCAAGCCCATTGTCTCCCGTAAGTATGTTGAACCGGGGCGCGAAATCGAACTGCATTGTCTCTGCGGGTCCCACATATTTCAGATCGAGATGATTCAGCATGGGCAGACCTTTGCACGAACGGTTGTCAGACCTTCCGTGGTTCACTCAGGCAAATGCACAAGGGCACCGGATGCCCAACGCTTCCATGGCTGCCGCGCGAAGCCCGCAAGCCCGGGCGCATTCCGCGCACAGCAGCAAAACACGCGGACAACAGGCGCACGCCAAATAACGCCCGCATTATAACAGAGCGGGCTCCTGCTGTTTACAGCCGGGACCCTGGCATGCTGCGGCAACCTGACACGGAGCATCAATAGAACATACGGATGTCTGATCACAGTGTTTGATTGGCCCCCTAATTTCTGCCTACACTTCCGCGATCGGTCGGGACGCCTGTTCCTGTCCGAAAACAACGAAATTGCCGCGATATATTGGAGGAAGGCATGATAATGCTGACGCAGAGACAGATGCTGTCACTTGCGGTTGTCGCCTTGGCGTCCATCTCCGCCCCGGCACAGCAGGTCTGGTTTGGCGGGCAGCCGCCTTTGGGGGCGCAGGAGGAGCGGCGGCATCTGTTCAAACCGTACTCGGCGGTGGAGCTGGATTACCTCGGCGCGAACTACTGCGAGAACCTGCTGGACAAGCGGCTGAACATTACCAGCTACTCGCACCAGGGTTTCGACAGCAACAAGCTGGACGCATGGAACCTCCAGTTTCCCGATGACACGGCGCGGATTGCGGAATCGCTGGTCTGGGAGGATGAATACTCGGGCATTGCCCGGCTGGGGTCGGTGCGGCGGATGGAACTGGGCATGCTCGCCGCGCACATTCCGGGGACGCAGGGCTACCACTTCTTCCGCCATCGCAGCGGCGGCAAAACCTTCCTTATTTTCGATCATCCCTCCGGCGACGGCCGGGTACTGCTGTCCACCTGGGGCGACGACATTCAGGGACTCGTGACCGTGGGCTTTCAGGCGCAGTTCCCCGCTGGGAGCGCCGGCATCCCTGCCGGCTGGGCAGACCAAAAAGACTTCGCCCACAAGGACACGCCCGAGAGTGCCGGCAACCCGGCGCTGGCGCGTTCGCCCGAATACTGGAACGAATCGCCCTACGTGTTCCGGCGCGAGTTTAACCGGCCCGAACAGTCGGTCGCGTTCACCGGACGCTATGGACTGAGCGATGAGGACCTGCCCATTGAGTACACCTATGAATCGGCCAACGCGGACAAACTGGCCGTCACGGTTGGCGATCCCGACAAGCACATTCCCCTGCTTTGGGACGCCAACGCGCCCGGCATCATCGATTTCGGCGACCGCAAAACGCAGTGGCGTTCGGACAAGGACGGCGATCAGGTCATGAAGGACCCGGCCTGCCATTACCTCGTGCTGCGCAAGAACACGACCTGGGCCTGTCCCGGATACGGTTCGTGTCTGCTCGTTATGTGGGAGGCCCAACCGGAAGCCATTGAGGCGTCCGCCGACAACGGCTACGGCCAATTGCGGGTCGTGTTTGGAAACGTCCGGAACGGGGTCAAAGGACGGGTGTGGCTCTATCCCTTCCAGTGGATCAACGAGGACGACATGGAGTACGTCTTCCGCAACGCGGAGCACTTTCTCGCGTGCGGTCGTCTGATGCACAACGGGTTCCCGTCGCAGCAGATGGTCAATGCCATCCCCTCGGGCTTGGCGGCCGCGGCCGTGATGCTGACGAAATACAACGACCCGCTGGCGCGTACGGCCCAGATTGAGGCGGTCAATGCCGTCGATGCCATGCTGGAGCCCGAGCACAAGGGCCGCCACTTCATCCGTCTGTTCCTGGAGGTGAAGGCGGCCGCATGGATGGTGCAGTTGGGCAGGGTCATGCACGACCAGGCCATGGTGGACAAGTACACCCCGTGGGTGAAGCTGACCATGGACCGGCTCTTGTCGAAGGAGGGCGATTACGACGGCAGGGCCTGGGGCGACGGGTGGAGCCATTTCAACAACATGAAGACCGTCTGGCTGGCCTATGAGGCGACGGGCATCGAGGCCTACCGCGAAGCCTACGAGCGCGAAATGGAGGTCTAC
>CAZOMH010000457.1:0-4341 GCA_964580415.1 uncultured Nitrospirales bacterium | reverse complement strand
CTGGCCAATGCGCGCGGCGCTGCCGCGGCCGATGAAATCGATCACACCGGCACCCTGCTGTTCCTTGCACACGCGCACGCAGCGTCCGCAGAGGATGCACAGGTTCAGGTCACGGTCGAGGAACGGCACGCCGCGCTCCAGCGGGCGCTGGTGGTATATGGGCGCTTCGGGGAGTTCGGTCAGTTCCAGGTCGGCCGCAAGCTGGCGCACGTCGCAGCCCGACTTGTTGTTGCAGGTGTGGCAGCCCGTGGTGCGTCCGACCTTTTCGGGCGCGGGCCGGTACTCGTCGCACAACTCGCGCTTGCCGCAGACGAGACAGGAGTTGGGGTGCTCCAGCATCATGAAGCCGAGAATGTTGCGGCGCAGTTTGCGCAGCGCGTCGGTCTGGGTGCGCACGACCATGCCCTCGGCCGCGGGGGTGGCGCAGGAGGGCGGATAGCCGCGCATACCGTCCACCTCGACCAGGCACATGCGGCAGCCGCCATGGGCGGTCAGGCCCTCGTGGGCGCACAGGTGCGGGATTTCGATGCCGTGGCGCAGCGCGCAGTCCAGCAGATTCTCGCCGTCGCGCGCCTCAACCGCTTTTTCGTCAATGGTAAGTTTCACGGTGTATAAATCCCCATGTCCGCCGGGTTATTCGGCCTTCCCGGCGGGCTTGCGTTTCACAACGGGTTCAACACGGGTCAGTTCGCCGCTGGCGCGGTACACGGCGGCGGCGGTGGACGGGCATGCTGTCAGGCAGGCGCCGCAGTGAATGCAGATTTTCGGATCGACCGCATGCGGTTTCTTCGTTTCGCCGCTGATGGCCCCGGCCGGGCAGGCGCGGCGGCATGCGCCGCAGCCGATGCAGCGTTCGGGGTCGATTTGGTAGGCGACAAGCTGTTGGCATGCCAGGGCGGAACACTGCCCCTTGAGGATGTGTTCTTCGTACTCGTTCATGAAATAGCGCAGCGTGGTGAGCACGGGGTTGGGCGCGGTCTGGCCCAGGCCGCAGAGCGAGCCCAGTTTCACGGTTTCGGCAATTTCGTGCAGCTTCTCAATGTCTTTCCCGCGCCCCTGTCCGGTGACGATGCGTTCCAGCGTGTTGAGCATGGCGCGCGTGCCGATGCGGCAGGGAACGCATTTTCCGCACGATTCCTGCTGGGTGAAGCCCAGGAAGAAGCGGGCGATGTCGACCATGCAACTGTCCTCGTCGAGAACGATCATGCCGCCCGAGCCCATGATGCTGCCGGCCGCCGTGAGCGATTCGTAATCTACGGGCAGGTCCATCTGCGCCGCCGGGATGCAGCCGCCCGACGGGCCGCCGGTCTGCACGGCCTTGAGCGCGCGGCCGCCGTCGATGCCGCCGCCGATGTCGAACACGATCTGGCGCAGCGTGATGCCGAGCGGCACTTCCACCAAACCGGTGCGCGCGATCTTTCCGGCGAGGGCGAAGGTTTTGGTGCCCTTGCTCGACGCGCTGCCCACACTGGCGTACCATTCGGCGCCGTTGTGCATGATGAGCGGCAGGTTGCCCAGGGTCTCCACGTTCTGGATGACGGTGGGCTTTCCCCAGAGGCCGCTGACGGCCGGGAAGGGCGGCTTGGGCCGGGGCATGCCGCGCATGCCCTCAATGGAGGCGATGAGCGCGGTTTCCTCGCCGCAGACGAAGGCACCCGCGCCCTTCTTGATGTGGATGTCGAAGGTGAAGTCCGACCCCGCGATGTTTGCTCCGAGCAGGCCCGCTTCGCGCATCTGGGTCAGTGCGGTTTCAATACGGTGGATGGCGAGCGGGTATTCGGCGCGGCAGTAGACGTAGCCTTCCGAGGCGCCCATGGCGAGCCCCGCGATGAGCATGCCTTCGAGCACCGAATGCGGATCGCCCTCCAAGAGTGAACGGTTCATAAACGCGCCCGGGTCGCCCTCGTCGGCGTTGCAGATGAGGTACTTGGGCGAGCCCTTGGAGCCGCGCGCGAATTCCCACTTGCGCCAGGTGGGGAAGCCTGCGCCGCCGCGTCCGCGCAGGCCGGCGTTCTTCACCTCTTCGATGACGCCCTGGCAGCCGACTTCCAAGGCGCGCAGGAAACCGCGGTAACCGTCCCGGGCAAGGTAGTGGTCCAGCGACTCGGGATCGATGCGGCCGCAGTTGCGCAGCACGCGGCGCACCTGTCCGGCGAGCATGGGATGCTCCATGAACGGGCCGATGCCGTCGATGCGCGTGCCGTCCATGCAGCCCAGCGCCCATTCGGCGCAGGGGTCGGTGCCGAGCACGTGACGTTCCAAAATGGCGGCGGCCTCGTCGGGACCGATCTCGCCGTAGCAGATGTCGGGCGCGCCCGGTTTGTGAACAATCATCAGCGGTTCGAGGCAGCACGGTCCCAGACAGCCGACCTCAATGATTTGCGCATCCATGCCGCGCGCGGCGATTTCGCCGCGCAGGCGGTCCATGACGGCACCCGCGCCGGCGGCGCGGCCGCAGGTGGCGGCGCCCACGTAGAAGACGGGCGCGTTGCTCGCTTGAAGGCTTTTCCAGGCGGCCTGTGCCAGCGGATAGCGTTCGGAAATGTGGCTCATAGCGTTTCCGGTGTCCCTTCCCCTTGGTACTCGCCCAGGATGGCGGGCAGTTTCTTGGAGGTGACGCCCGCATAGACCTTGCCGTCCACGGCGACCACCGGAGAAAGCGCGCAGCAGCCGAGACAGGCCACGCGTTCCAGGCTGAAATTGCCGTCCGCCGTGGTCTCGCCCACATGCACACCCAGTGTGCGGCTCAACTCATCGGCGATGCGGTGACTCTCGCGCACATGGCAGGCCGTGCCGTTGCACACCTGAATGGTGTGCCTGCCCGGCGGGGTGAATCGGAACTGCGTGTAGAAAGTGGCGACGCCGTAGGCCTCGCTGGCCGAGATGCCCGTGCGCTGCTGAATCTCGCGCAGCGCCTCGGGCGAAAGATAGCCGAGGCGTTCTTGAATCTCCTGAAGAACCGGGATGAGACTGCTTCGGCCCGCCGGGTGGCGGGCCACAATCTCGGCGACCACCGAGGCGGTGTCGGCATGGGATGAGCACATGGAGAAAACGCTCCTGGGGGTTGGCGTCACAGTGGAAAACGTTGCCGGACCCGGCTGGGCACCCTCTGTTCCGTGCAGCAGACTGGAAACCGTGGGAAACCACCGTTGCATCCACGAAAAGACCTCAGAATTATACCAGCACCGTCGTGTCCCTTTCAAAGACGGGACGGCATCCAGCTTCCGCTATCGACGCCGGTTAATGCGAAAAAACGGCGATATCTTGCCGTCTTGTGAGAATGAAGCGGCAGTATTGCCGGTATAAGGGGGTGGTACGGGCCTGTTTTGCAGTGAAAATCCGGATTATGCGCGTTATCGACAGTGTTATCCGGTATTTGGTCGCCGGAAGAGACTGCGCTTGCGGTTCGGCATGGGGCACTGTTTGTATGAAGGACCAATATGAACGGACTTAGAAAGCGGGGAAGGTGCAAAGGGGGCTATAATGGCACAGGCTGTCAAAACACCTTGCGTATTGACCATAAGGAGTGGCGGTAATGGCAGAAAACAACGGGTCTTCCGAAATGATGGTTCCCCTTGACCGTATTCCGGCGCGCAATGAAGCGAAGTTCTGGCAGAAGTTGAAGAACTATGCCGTGCAGGCGGGGGCGGGTGTGGTGGAACTGGCGCTGCAATTGTATTTCGCAGCGGCCGACCCGGCCACACCGCGCTGGGCGGGGTTGGCGATCATAGGTGCGCTGGCCTATTTCATCTCGCCCTTTGACACCGTGCCGGATATGATTCCCGGCATCGGCTATGCGGACGATTTGGGCGTGCTCACGGCGGCCGTGGCCACCGTGGCCACCTCCATTACGCAGGAGCACCGCGCGAAGGCACGGGAGAAGATGGCGCTGTTCTTTGGCGGGCAGGAGGATGACCGGCTGGAGTAGGGGGCAGGGTACCCGAAGCGGAGCGCAGCGGAACGTGCCATAGCGTTCTTTTCGACCAGGGCAGGAATGCTTTGCTCTTGCGGGGGGCATGACCTTTTGCCTTTTGTCATCCTTCGCTTCGCTGCTCAGAAAGTGTGGGACAGGCGCCCTCGCCTGTCGTTCCGGGTCGTTGAGCATGGGCCGACAGCCGACGGCGGCTGTCCTACATTTCCGAGACTTTCTTTTCGAATCGTCGCCGAGGGCGGTCTGAGGCTCAGGATGACAAGACGGACGGTGCGCTCCGGGCACCCCCACAATTCTTCGGGCACCCTATGCTCAGGGGAAGAGCTGTTCCAGTTCTTCCGGGGTGCGGACGACGTGGGCGGGTTTCCCGAGGAGAAGGCGGGGTTCGGCGTGCCAGCCCCAGGTGACGG
>CAZOMH010000456.1:0-4362 GCA_964580415.1 uncultured Nitrospirales bacterium | reverse complement strand
TATCGCGAGGACCCACCCTTCAAACGCGGCCGGGTCTTTGTGCATGCTCGCGGTGACGGCCGCATCCGAGAGATATACCGAGTGAGCGCTGCCTTCCCTGTCGAAAAGGATGTCCTTGGGCAGGTGAAAGGAGGGGGTTCCGATCTTCGCCGCCAGTTCCTGGCGTAATTTCTCCTGCATGTCCATCTTCATGGTTCTGTCGTTCCTCTTGCGCGCAACAGCCAAGACTGCCTGGTCATTGCGAGCCGCGGGTCGCCGACGGGAGGCGGGACCCTGCATTACGTATCGCCGCCGTCCCGGCGGCCTTGTGTCTCCATTTGGCGGCCGCCACTCTTGCTTCTCGCTCCCACAGGTTATCTGCGAAGCTGCACTTCGCGATGCCGTGGCATGGCTCCGGCGAAGAAAAGCGGCGGCATGGCCACCTGCACTCAAAAATGTGGGGCAGGCATTTCTGCCTGCTGGTTCGCGCCGGGGCACAAGGCCGGGCACACGTCAACTGCGGCCGGTTCCCCGGCTTGGGCGTCCAGAGTAGCGTGCTTCAGGTTGGGAAAACCAGTACAATAAGGCTGGTCTGGACAAGTCGGGTAGGTCCCGGTCGGGCCAACAGTGTTGCCATAATGGGAAACGCGCCTTTTTCAGGAATCGTACACGTGTTGTGCAGCCACCTCAACTTTGGCGCAATACAGTTGACAAGGTTCGGCTGAAACCCAATCCCCGTGGTCCGTGTCCAGCCCCTATACCGTCATCATTGGACGTCCACAGCGGCGTTATTGAAACGAAAAGGGTCGTTCAGAGTATTCTATACAGACTGTCCCCTGCATCTTTGGGCCAGGCAAAATCGAAAGGCGAAAGTAATGAAACATGTGAAAATTGTGTCCAAGTCGCCGAGTCGCGCGCAGGATTTGACTTTGGGAAGCATTCTGACGGTGGTCGGCCAGTTGCTCACCGTTTTTGCGAGCTTCTTCACGAGCAAGGAATCTTCCAGCACGAAATAGGGCGTCAAGTGCTTGGCGTTTTACCGTTTACGTGGGAATACGCGGCCATTCGGGAACAGGTGTCTGTTTTTCCGCACCGGAGCCGGGTATAATGGTGGCTGTTGATTTTCAGGAGACCTGATATGAAACATGTACGTGCGATTTCCAACATACCCTCAAAGGCCACAACGACTGTGACCACGGGGTCAATCTTGGACATTTTGGCCAAGGTTATCACCATAATGGGGACGTTTATCTCTCAAAAGGAATCCGCCAACCAGATAGTGGACTATTGATCCCGCTTATTACGCCGCGCGGGAACTTATGCATGCATTGCGGGATTAAGTCCCGTGTTGGATTGTGTCTGCCAAGGCCAGGAGCGACTGACATATGCAGCGTCACTTGCGAAATCTCGCCAGACGTCCCGGGGTGGCGGCAGACTTGAGTGTTGGCCAAGTGTTGGCTTTGCTCACGAACATACTGGGTGTGCTTACGCCAGCCTTTCTGTCCAAAGAGGGGGTTGGCCAGAGCGGCGGCTGATTCCAACAGCCCTCAGAAACCAAGGAGCGAGACATGATGCGTCATACCACGAGCATAACGCGGATTCCGGCATGCGCTGCCGACACCACCACAACGACGGGTACAGGGCTGTGTACCAACATCACCGACAGCCTCCAGGCGCGATTTTGCTTCATTTTGTCCTTCCTGACAGATGTGTTTGTGCCGCTCGTCCAGCCTTTTGTGAATCTCAAGGCGGGTTCGAGCACCGACACGACCTCCTGAATAGTCTGTCAGGGCAACGGGTTCCTTATTTTGGGCAAGCAACCACCAGGAAAACGCCTCATGAGACGTATTCGACCGGTCACCAGGACGCCGGAACGGGCCGCCAGCATCACGCCGGAGGTGAAACTTACCTTTGTTACCGAGGTGCTCACGGACGCAGTTCCACTGTTCACAAACAAAGACCCCCAGAACTCCATCAACACGGGCACGACATCCCGCTAGGGGCCGGGCGACGCCTGCCAGGCTGCCGCGAACAAGAGACTTGTTTCGCGGGGAAGAATGTGCTTTAATATTGGCGGACGTAAACTCTTGACAAAGAGGGACCAAGAGCATGAAACACATTAAGCCGATAACGACAAGCCGGGCTGATGCTTTCACCAATTTCATGAACGCCATTTGGCGGGCATGGCAGGACTTTCTCTACGAGAAAAAGAACGAAATGGCGAAATAGCCTGAACGGCACCCTGATTTTGCGACCGGGGCGCGCCCGCGCGTCTGCCCCGGTTTTTGTGTATCTGGCAGGAACCGCCGGCTCATGACACCATTCGAACATACGCTCATCCGAACGGCCGATCCGGATGACGCCGATTTCCTGCTTGAGGTCTATAGCGCCGGACGGCCCAGGGCCGCCCTGCTTGACCCGCGCCGTGAGCCGGTGTTTCCCAGCCGAGACGAACTGGCCGAAATGCTCGGGTCCAAGGATGCCGGCCGCAACCAGTTTTTTGCCGTTGAGGACCGTGCGGGGTGCGTGCGCGGATTCTGCGGGTTGCGCGGCGTCAGTATTGAGGCCGTGTTTTGCGAGGTGATGGTGCTGCTCATCCACGAGGCGGACCACGCCGGACCCATCGGCCGCGAGACCGTGCAATTCCTCCTTGACCGGGCCTTTGGGCGGATGCATCTGGAAAAGGTGCTGGGTACCTGCCTTGACAGCGAGCCCGAACTGCGCGCGCTGCTGGCCGGTTCGGGGTTTGCCAGCGGGGGCGTTCAAAGACAGGTGCTGTATTCCGGCGGGGATTGGCATGACATCGAAACCATGACGCGGCCGCGCGTCCTGCCGGGCCAGGGAGAATAATCCGCATGCCTTACAAGACCGATGCCTATATCCGGCGCGCCGAGCGCGACGACCTGGACACGGTGGTGGCGTGGATGGAAGTGCCGGACTTCCAGCATTTCCTCTACGGCGATCCGGCCCAGTCTCCGCGCCAGGTGCGCGAGCGAATCGTGCTGATGCTGGGGCGGGGTGTCGGGCACACCATGCCCGGCGGCGTCTACCTGCTTATCGACTCTCCGGGCATGGGGCCCATCGGACTTGTCTCCCTGCAGAACATCAGCTGGCGAAACCGCTCGTGCAGCATTGATCTCTATATCGGGATGAAGCACCTGCGCAACCGCACCGTCACGGCCATTGCGGTCTACCGGTCCCTGGAATACTGTTTTGACGAACTGAACCTGCACCGGGTGGGCGCTTATATCTATGCGTTCAACACAGCATCCTGGCGCATCTTCGAATTTGCCGGGGCCAGGCGCGAACTGTCCCTGGACAAGCATGTGCTGCGCGACGGCGAACTGCACGGCGTGTACGGCTATGGATTGCTGCGTGAAGAATTCGACGCGGTCCGCCGCGCCAAACCGCGCGCCGCCGGTTTCTCGCTGCAGGAAATGATCAAAACCCTCGCGGCGGAAGCGCCGGAGAGCGGCGGGTGAAAACGGCCTTTCTTGCGTTTCTGCTGGCCTATGTGGGATGGACCTGCCTCGGGGTTCTGCTCGGACGCCGCTCCGCGGAACCGGGCCGCACAGACGTCACGGCCCTGGTGCTGCAAACGCCCCTGTTCATAATGGCCTACTGGCTGGCATGGCGTTACGGAGTCTTTTCCCGGGCGCTTGTTTCCCCCCTGGCGGTGGTGCTCGGTCTTGTGCTGGGCCATGCCGTGTTTGCCCTGTCCCTGTATGCCACGCACAGGGTTTTGCGCGACACCCTGTCCCATATGGGCGACCTGCGCGGGCTGGGCCGTTTCCTGGCGGACAACCCGCTTGTCATGCTGCGCTTCTTCAGTGTGGCTGTTGTGGAGGAGCTTATCTACCGCGCGGTCGCCCAGCCGCTGCTGATGGACCTGCCCGGCGGCGCGTGGACCGCAATCGGTGTGACGGCGCTGCTTTTCGCGCTGGTGCATGATCATTTCTACCGCAACAGTCTTGCCGGTTCGGGCGAGTTCCTGGCGTTTGCCTTGCTGCTGGGCCTGCTGTACCATGTGACGGGCAGCCTCACGCTCGTCGTCATGATTCATGTAATGCGCAACCTCGAAAGTGTGTATTTAGAGTATCTGGCACTGGTTGACGAGACGGGAGATCCGGAACAGGCGCGCCGCGCGCTTGATTCGGCCCGCATGCACCGCCCCACGGAGTCTGTATGAACGAATTCATGGTGGAAATGCAGCATATCGAAAAGGTCTTCAGGACCCGCCATGTGCTGCAATTGGACGAGGAAACGCGCCGCCGCCGCTGGTACAAGGTGAACGAGGTGCATGCGGCCGAGGACATTTGTTTCGGAATCCGGCGCGGCGCCGAAGACGCGCTCCGACGGTTCGAGCACGTCTTGGAGTCCGCG
>CAZOMH010000455.1:0-4376 GCA_964580415.1 uncultured Nitrospirales bacterium | reverse complement strand
TCGCCTGATCGCGATCAACCACCTGCTGCGCCTTCTCGACCAGCGAGACAATGTCGCCCATGCCGAGAATCTGATCGGCCATGCGCCCCGGATGGAACGCCTCCAGCGCCTCAAGCTTCTCGCCGGTGCCGATGAACTTGATCGGGCACCCCGTGACGTCAATCAGGCTGATCGCCGCGCCGCCGCGCGCGTCGCCGTCCATCTGCGTGAGCACCACGCCCGTGAGCGGCACCGAGTCGTGGAACTGCTTGGCCGAGCGCACCGCGTCCTGGCCGGTCATCGCGCTGGCGACAAACAGAATCTCGTGCGGCTTCATCTGCACCGATATCTGCCGCACCTCCGCCATCATCTCCGCATCCACATGCAGCCGGCCGGCCGTGTCGAGAATCAGTGTGTCGCAGCCGCGCATCGCCGCCTCGCCCCGGGCCATCAGGCAAATGTCCACCGGGTTGGCATTCACGCCCAGGCTGAACGATTCCACACCGGCCTGGCGTGCCACAATCTCCAACTGTTGAATGGCCGCGGGACGGTACACGTCCGCGCCGACCAGCATCGGCTTTTTGCCGCGCTTTTTCAGCATCACCGCCAGTTTTCCGGCGGTCGTCGTCTTGCCCTGCCCTTGCAGGCCCACCATCATGATGATCGTCGGCGGCGTCGAAGCCTCCGCCAGGGGCGCATTGTTCCCGCCCATCACCTTGATCAACTCGTCATGGACGATCTTGACGATCATCTGGCCGGGGTGAATGCTTTCAATCACCTTCTGGCCGACGGCGGCTTCCTGCACATCGGTGATGAACTTCTTGACGACTTTGTAATGAACATCCGCTTCCAGCAGTGCCTGGCGAATCTCCTGCATGGCGTCCTTCATATTCGCTTCGGTCAAACGACCCTGTCCGCGAATATTCTTGAACGCCGATTCCAGTTTTTTCGTCAGGTTTTCAAACATAACCTGCTGTACAGCCTTGTCTTACAGTCACCCGAATGTGGGACAGGCACCCTCGCCTGTCGTTTGCGGACATTGGTCCCGGACCGACAGCCGGGGGCGGCTGTCCCACATTTCGGAAACGGTTTTCCCGCACGGAGGACGCTGCCCGGAAAGACAGATCACCCCCGCACAGGGACCGTAAGCATACCAAACAGGCGCTCCCCGATGCAACCTCAAGCCGCCGGACGCTTTAGCGCGGGAGTTGTGCCACGCGGCCAAAAATGAACGCTGAATTGGCGTCCCATGGCGGTCCATTTGCGGCATGACGACGTGAAAATACCGGGAGCCCGGCGGGAGGAACGGGAACGGCGGCGGCAACCTTCGCCGCAGCCACAAAAACTACTCTTCTTCCTTCTCAAGAATGACCAGAAAATCGTTGTAACTCTTGCCGTGGTTGGCAGTCACGGAAACAACCTTATAACCGTCCTTGAGCAGGGCATCCAGTTTATCCTTGCCCGATCCATTGGATTCGATAATCAATGATGTCTGTTTCATGCTCCACCTCCGTCATGTAGGACAGCCGCCCTCGGCTGTCAGTGTTGGACAGCCGCCCTCGGCTGTCAGTGTTGGACAACCGCCCTTGGCTGTCAGTGCCGGTCAGCCGCCCTGGCTGTCAGTGCGTTGAACCATGCCCAAATACTTGGACACCGTCATGCCCTTGTGGCGGGCGCCAACGCCCGCCACAAGGGCGGACGCTACTTTAACACGTAAGCGGGACGGATCAAAAACAGGCTTGACAGCGGGTGCGGCGTGTGGTTTAATAATGCTGAAAAGAGATTCAGGGTTATTGTTTCAGTAGGACGGAGACACGGCTTATGACACGCGGATTGACCACAAGACAGCGCGATATTCTGGAGTTCATCGTGCGCAGCGTCCGGGACAACGGCTTTCCGCCAACCATCGCCGAGATCGGTGACCGCTTCGGCATATCCTCCACCAACGGGGTCAACGATCATCTCGTGGCGCTCGAGCGCAAGGGGTTTATCGAACGCTCCTCCAGGGCCCGGTCCATCCGCGTCACTGAAATGGCAACCATCGACCTCTTTGAAGACGAGGTGGGCGTGCTCCCCCTGCTGGGCCGCGTCGCGGCCGGCCAGCCGCTGCTGGCCGTGGAAAACATCGAAGGCCGCGTGCCGGTCGATGCGCAGATGGCCCGGCGCAACGCCTTCTGCCTGCGCGTCACCGGCGACAGCATGATCGAGGACGGCATCCTCGACGGCGACATCGTCGTGGTCGACCAGGAAAAACCGCCGCGCCGCAATGATGTCGTCGTCGCCCTTGTCGACGGCGAAGCCACGGTCAAGCACTACCATCCCGACGGCAACATTGTCGAACTCCGCCCCGCCAACGCAACCATGCGCCCCATGCGTTTCCCCGCCCGCGATGTCGCCGTGCAGGGCGTGGTCGTGGCATTGCAGCGGAAGATGTAGATACGTAGACGGTGGGTTTCGTTCCGCTGCGCTTCACTTCACCCATCCTGCAGAAGCTTCGGGCAGCCCCGCGGTTACAGTGCTTCGAGGAGGGGCATTTCCGTTTCGGTTTCCGGGGCGGCGGCATCGGGCGCCGGCGCCGACGGGGGGGAATCAAAATGGGACGGGGGATGGGTGCCGGTAACGTAGGCCTCTTTGTAGGAACCGCCCTTCACGCCCGAAACACGGTCAATATCGAAGAACTCAACGCCGTAGGGCACGTCGAAGTCGCGGACGGGCAGCCCCTCTTCGGCCTCGGTCATGAACTCGACCCAGACGGGGCAGGAAAGGCGGCCGCCGGTGTAATCGCGGCCCCTGCCGAGGGTGCGGTTGTCGCGGTAACCGATCCACACCACCGTGGTGTAGTCGGCGGTAAACCCGCAAAACCACGCATCGCGGCTGTTGTTGGTGGTGCCCGTCTTCCCGCCAACGGGCCGCTTGAGCGCCGAGGCGCGCCAACCGGTGGGGTAGATGCCGGGACCGGGCGTACACACGCCCTCCATCATGTGCAGCGTCACGTAGGCGACGCGCGGGTCCATGGCCTGCTCCACGCGGGTCTCGTTGTGGTAGTCGAAACGCTGGACGCCGTCGCGGTCGCGGATGTCGGTGACCGACACGGCCTCGTAGCGCATGCCGCCGTTGGGAAAGCAGGAGTAGGCCACGCAATGGTCCATGGGCTTGACCTCGGGCGAGCCGAGCGCAATGGTCAGCCCCTCGACTTCGGTGGGGATGCCGCAGCGCTGCAGGTAGGAGCGCACCATGGGCGCGCCCACCATGTCGGTCAGTTTCACGGACACGATGTTGAGCGACTTTTCCAGGGCGGTGCGTATGGCCACGGGACCGTTGTAGCTGTTGTCGAAATTCTTGGGCGACCACACCTTGCCGTTTGGGGCAACGCGGGAAAAGGGCCCGTCAACGATAATCGTGGAGGGGGTGAGTCCGCTGCCGACTGCGGCGGCCCACACGAAAGGTTTGATGCTCGATCCCGGCTGGCGCCGGGCCTGGGTGACGGTGTTGTATTTCTCGCGCTCGTAGTCCCGGCCGCCCACCATGGCGCGCACAAATCCGCGGTACTGGGGCCGGTTGTCGATGCACACCAGGGCGCCGGCCACGGGCGTGAACTCGTCGGGTTTGCCCTGCCGTTCAAAGTTCTTGCGCTGTTTGTCGTCGAACTCGTCGAGCGCCTTGCCCAGGGCGCGCTCCGCGGCGTCCTGCAGGCGCATGTCCACGGTGGTATAAATCTCGAGCCCGTCCTCGAATATCTTCTCGTTCGCGTATTTGTCCTGGACGAACTTGCGCACCTCTTCGACGAAGTAGGGCGCTTTGAACCGCCGGGAGGGGGTCATGGCGGCCGCCCGGTTCTCGGCAATCTGCTCGGGCTTGACCACCTGCGCGGCCAGGTCTTCCTCCAGCGCCTTCTTGTGCTCGTCTTCCGAGATGAATTTCTCTTCCAGCATCTGCTTGAGCACGATGTTGCGGCGTTCGCGCGCCTTTTCCAGGTTGCGGATGGGATTGTTGGTGTTGGGCCACCGGGTCAGGCCGGCCAGCGTCGCCGCCTCGCCCAGGGTAAGGTCCTGGCAACTCGCGCCGAAATACTGGCGCGAAGCGGCCTCGACCCCGTGCGCGCTGATGCCGAGGAATATCTGGTTGAGATAGAGTTCGAGAATCTCGTCCTTGGTAAACTTGCGCTCAATCTGGAGGGCCACGAGCGCCTCGCGGATTTTTCTCCGCCAGGAATGCTCGGTGCCCACGTCCAGCGCCTCGACATTGCGCACAACCTGCATGGTAATGGTGCTGGCGCCGCGGGTGTGGCCGGTCTGCACGGTGTACAGCAGCGCGTTGAGAATCGCGTCCGGACGCACCCCCTTGTGCTGGTAGAAGGTGTTGTCCTCGGTGGCCAGAAACGCTTTCTGGACCTTCAG
>CAZOMH010000454.1:0-4403 GCA_964580415.1 uncultured Nitrospirales bacterium | reverse complement strand
CGTTGTACAGGCCGCCGCCGCAACCGCCGTTGTTCTCCGCCACGACATTGCCGATGAAGATGCAATTGGTCGCCGTGCCCATGCACATTCCCGCACCGTCGCCGGACAGCCCCGTCAGTGAATTGCCCGTGAACACGCAATCCGTCGCCGCGCCCAATTCCATCGCGCCTCCGGCACTGTCCGCACGGTTTTCTGTGAAAGTGCAGTTGACGGCCGTGCCGTCGTGCAGGGCGCCGCCTGTTCCGTACCGGCCCAGACAGGTGTTTCCGGTGAAGACACAGTTGACGGCGGAGCCGCTGTACAGGCCGCCGCCCTGGCCGCCCTCAAGGGTGGTCTCGTTTCCGGTAAAGGCGCAGTTGACCGCGGTGCCGAGATACATGCCGCCGCCGGCATACAGCACCCTGCCGTTGCCCAGTGTGAACCCGTCCACGGTGCATGACCCGACGGCCGTAACGCAGCGCCGTGTGCCTTCGCCATCGATAACGGTCGGGTTCGCCTTCCAGTCGCGCTGGTCGCGGCTGGTTTCGGTGCCCGCAAAGCCGCCGTACAGCGTCATGGCGGCCTTCAGTGACGCCACAGTGTCCTGTACCGCGGTGTAGGTACCCTTCGCCACCCACAGCACATCCCCCTCGGCCGCTGCATCGACCGCGGGCTGAATGGCGGGATAGGCCGTGGCCCAGGTCAGTCCGTCCGGATTCGCGGCGGTGGACGCCGCATCAACGCGCAGGACGGGCGGGTTCGGATTGCGGCCTTTGGAAATTGCCAGGTACACCGACGAATTCGGAGGCACTTGATCCCCCGCTGCGGGTGTCTGGCGAATGACCTGGCCGGCTGCGATGGTGGGATGGTATTCCTCCGTCTCGGTGTCCGCATACAAGTGGGCGGCAGCGATCATCTGCCGCGCTGCCACCCGGGCAAGCCCGATCACGTCGGGCACTGTCACCGGTTCCGGCCCTTTGGAGATCACCAGGTCCACCAATGCTCCCGCAAAGACCTGAACTTTCGCCGAAGGTGTCTGGCGAATGACATAGCCCGCCCCAATGGCGGGATCGTATTCCTCCGTCTCGCTGCCCACGGACAATTTTTCGGCCGTGACCATCTTTCGCGCATCAACCTGCAAATACCCGAGCACGTTCGGAACGAAGACCGGCTCAGGTCCTTTGGAAATGACTAAATCCACATGTTCGCCCGCGTAAACTTGAACTCCCGGAGCGGGAGTCTGGCTGATGACTTGGCCGGCCTTTATGGCGGGATCGTATTCTCTGGTCTGACGACCCGCCAGCAACTGCGCCACCACGACCCGTTGCAGTGCATCCGCACAGGCAAGCCCGACCACATCGGGCACCGTCCTCAGGGCCATTTCGTGGACGCCCATGTCATAGCCGGCATCCTGCGGGCGTGGCACGCCGACAATGTCCGTGGCGGGCGCACCGTTGTTCGTTCCGGTGTCGATACAGGGCGAACCGGGCCGCAGACGGACGTCGCCGGCGGCCGCGTCAAAGAACAATGGGTCCGCCACGATGTTCCCCGTCCCTGTTGTGATTCTGGACAGACAGGAGAAGGAGACCGTTGTGTGCATGTTCTCATCGGAACTGTTTCCCCAGGCAATGCAGTTGACGGCCGTGCCCTCGTACATCCAGCCCCCCCTGGGGCCCGAGTTTAACGTGAACGTGCAATTGGTCGCCACGCCTCCGCTCATGCCGGCGCCGTTATAGGTCGTTGTGTTTCCGATGAAGACACAGTTGGTTGCGGTGCCCTTGTACATCCCGCCACCATATCCGTACGTGTGCGTCGTGTTTTCCCTGAAGATGCAGTTGACGGCACTGCCTGAGTACATCCCGCCGCCCAAACCGCCCGAGTTTCGGACAAAAGTGCAGTTGATGGCCGTGCCTTCGTACATTCCGCCGCCGCCGCACAGGTATTGGCCGGTTGCGGCATTGCCGGAGAAGATGCAGTTGGCCGCCCTGCCCTGGTACATCCCGCCACCATTGGTTGCCGTCCCGTTCTGGATGGTAAACCCATCGACGGCGCCTGAACCGGTGGTGTTCACACCGCATCGCGCTTTTTGACCGTCAATGCTGGTGACATTGGCGCTCCAATCGCGCTGGTCGCGGGCGGTTTCTGTGCCGACAAAGCCGCCGTAAAGGGTTATACCCGCCTTCAGGTTTACCACTTGAACCCCTGAGCCGGTGTAGCTTCCCCTGGCCACCCACAGTTCATCGCCCTCGGCCGCGGCGTCAACCGCGGACTGAATGGCTGGATACGCCGTGGCCCATGCGGTGCCGTCGGCACCGGCCTCAGGATTGCCCGCATTGACGCGCAAGACCGCCGCCGACGCGGGCAGCATGGCCGATGCGGACACCATCATCAGGATGAGTGATGCTGAAACGTATCCCGTCCCTTTTATCCGCCACTTCGATGCGTCCATGGCACAGTCCTCCCATTGTCGTTGTGTGGTGCTTTAACTTCCCTCTACGCCGTTGCCAGAAACCCTTCCTGCGCCGCACGTTGCGCATGCAGCCCCCTGGAAACCGACTCCCGCAATGTTTCCAGACATTACCGGCCCGCCGTCGGGGAGTACCTGACCGAAGTGCTCTACCCTCCCGGCACGGACACAAATGAACCGAGTCACCAAGGTTTTCATACTAAGTTTATATCATAAGTTTTTGGCATTTGCAAGAGATGTAAAAGTCATATCTGAGTTTATATTATGGCCATTGAAATAATTCATTTATCTACTGACAAAGCCGGACACCACTAGGCCAATAACCCAGTCCAACTTGCCCAGAATGCCGTACAGTTCCAACCCATGGAGAACGTTGCATGAAGATAATGAATGCTGGTGGCTTGCTGTTGTCGTTTGCCCTCCTTGCCAGTGCCCCGCTTCAGGCCGAGGAACAGCCCTTGCTGGTCAGCGGCGGTGCAAGCGGATACCGGATCGTCGTGGACGCGAAGGCCAGTCCCTCGGAGCAGCAGGCAGCGAAAGACATCCAGTCGCATGTGCAGGCGTGCACCGGGGCGCAGTTGCCCGTCGTGAACGAGGCCCCGCCGAACACACCGATGATCGTGGTGGGCTGCGGTTCCGTGGCGCAGGGACTGGGCGTTTCCCCCACGCCCGCCGAACTGGGCGAGCAGGGGTATGCGCTGAAGACCGTGGGACCGAATGTGGTCATCGCGGGCACGGCCGCGGCGGGTACGCTTTACGGTGCCTATGATTTCCTGGAAACCGCTTTCGGCGTGCGCTGGCTGGCACCCGGCACCACCAGAACGCCCCAGGCAAAGGATGTGCCGCTTCCCAGTTTCGACAAACTGGTGAAGCCGGCGTTTCTTATGCGGGACATTTCGTATGCGTGGCCCGGCGGTGATGCCGATTTCCGGGCCCGGCAGCGGGAAAATGCGGGCAGCAAGGGTCAGGACAACCCGCAGGGCGTCCAGCACGCCCACGACGGCCGGTGCCACAGCTATTTCCGCTATCTCTCTCCGGACGAATTCTTCGGAACACATCCCGAGTACTTCAGCGAGATCGGCGGGGTCCGGCGGAGCATGGAAACGCAGTTGTGCCTGACCAACCCCGAGGTACTGGACATCGTGACCGAGCGCATGCTGAAACGCATGAAGGAGGCGCCGGAATACCGGCAGTACAACTTCTCGCAACTGGACTACTACAACTACTGCCAGTGTCCGAAATGCACGGCCATGAACGAACAGTACGGCACGACGGGCGGCACCCAGTTCTGGTTCCTCAACCAGTTGGCCGAACGCACGTCGAAGGTGTACCCCGACAAGGTCATCGGCACACTCGCCTACATGTACACCGAAGAACCGCCCAGGGGGCTCACGATGCATCCCAATGTGGCTGTGTGGCTGTGCCACATGTTCCCGAGCTGCGACAGCCACCCCATCGCCACCTGCCCCTACAACGCCGACTACAAGCGGCGCGCCGAAGCGTGGTCCAGGCTCACCTCGCACCTGTACATCTGGCATTACATCGTGGACTTTGCCCATTACTACAACCCCTTCCCAAACTTCGGCGCCATGGCGGCCGACATGAAGTTCTACCGCGACCTCGGCGTGGAAGGCGTGTACCTTCAGGGCATGGGGAACGGCGGGGGCGGCGGCGAGTTCAGCCTGTTGCGCCCCTACTACGGGATGAAACTGCTCTGGAACCCCGACGCCGACGCGAGGGCCGTAATGAACGAGTTCCTGGAGGGCTACTACGGTGCCGCGGCGGCGCCCCTCGGGGAATACATCAGACTGCTGCAGGACAAGGTGGACAGGGAAGACATCCACATGCACCTGTACACCAACCCGGCGCAGGGCTATCTGCCCGACGACATCATGGAAAAGGCGGACGCCCTCTTCAACGAGGCGGAGGCCGCCGTCCAGTCCGACGGGGAACTGCT
>CAZOMH010000453.1:0-4415 GCA_964580415.1 uncultured Nitrospirales bacterium | reverse complement strand
TGCTGCCAATGAATATCTTTTAAGAGAGACTATATATAAATACATAGGAAACTAGAGGGAAATAGGGGGCGCTTCCCCTGTTTCGCGTAACGACAGGCACACCCGTCCATGAGATTCTGCTTGCCTGCGAAGCAGGTCGCGCTTCCTTGTTGCCACAGTCTCGTTCACACCGGAGCAGGGACGGCAGTCACTATTCCCCAGCACAGCGAGCTGTCTATATCGGGACAAAGTCCTGATAATTCCGTCTGGAACAGGAATTAATCACCCTTATTGGGACACCTTCCTGACGATCTGATTCCCGGTGAACAAGGGGCCGGTTCCAAAGGACATTGGACTTGGGGCGAAACGCGCTCGTTTCGCACTTTCAGCGCTTCTCTCTTGGGGTGGTTCGCATCCCCGGGGCGTTGCCCCAGGCTGTCTTCTTATGCGCCTTCGGCGCGTGCTCAAAGAACGGGGCCAGACTAGGCTGTGCTGCGGTGGCGCAAAAGACAGGGACAGACCGGGCTGCGCTGCGCTGGGTCAGTCCCCGTTTTTGCGCTTGGTCAGTCCCTGTTCGTAATACACTGCGCCGGGCGGTGTTGTTTCCGTCCGGCGCATGATTGGCGTGTAGTTTGTCTGGAAAGGGTTACTGTTTCTTCTGGTGGTCGGCCTTTGTAATCACCCCGTCGCCGTCCTTGTCCAGTTCCTTGAACTTTTCCTCGGTCAGTCCGGGAGAGACCGCTTTTAATTCGTCAAAGGTGACTTTGCCGTCATTGTTCACGTCGGCTGCCTTGAGCTTTCCGCCCTTTTTCCCGCCGTCCTTTGCCTCGGACTTGGCTGCGGTGCCGGTGGTCTCTTTCGGGACGTCCGCCTTGGTCAGCACGCCGTCGCCGTCCTTGTCCAGTGCCTTGAAACGTTCTTCCGTCATCTTCGGCCGGACGGCCTTTGCCTCGTCGTACGTCACTTTGCCGTCATTGTTCGCATCGGCTTCCTTGAGGAGCGCGGTTACGGCCCCGCCATGCTGCCCAGGCTTGCCCTTGGGATGGTCGGCTTTGTCCAACACGCCGTCGCCGTTCGTGTCCAGTTCCTTGAACCGTTCCTCGGTCAACTTCGGACGGACTGCCTTCAGCTCTTCATAGGTCACCTTGCCGTCCTTGTTGGCATCAGCCTGCTGCATGATTCCCGGACCCTTTGCGGCTTTGTCCTGGCCCTGTCCTCCTTCGGCCCAAGCCAGCATGCCCAACCCAAATACGAGCCCAAATGCCACAGCCAGTGTCACCGTTTTCCTCATTGTCCTTGTCTCCTTGTGTTCGCCGGGCACTGCCCGGTGCGTTCCCGTGAGGTTCGCCCTTTTGAACACCGCCCCCCCGGAAAAGTTCCCCGCATCAAACCGCGCTATGGCGAAAGGAGGCCCGTTTCCGCTAGAATTACTGTTATAGGATAACCACTATGGACTCTGCCGTAGTCGGTACAGATGATGTTGATCTCTTTAGAACGCTCGGCGCCGAGGCCGAAGCGCTCGGGTATGAGGCCGTCTGGACGGCCAACGGCCTGGACCTGATTGAGGAAATCGGGCACAGGTGTCCCGGTGTCGTTTTTATCGATGCCTCCATTCCGGTCATTGGCGCCTATGGATGCTGCAGCGAACTGCGCCGGGATCGGACGCTCCCCAAAGAACTGCCCATTTTTCTGCTCACCGACGATGAAACCAGCCCCATGATTCTCGTCCGTTTCGGTTTCTCCGGAAACTTCCCCAAGCGGCACGGATTCTTTGACCTCCGCGAGTTCCTGGCCCGGAACGTCTGGAAATAGAACGGGCCGAACCCGTCTGACCGGGCCGGCCCGCGGGTCTGACATTCGCCCCTACTTGATAACGACTTCGCGGTTCTTCTTTGAGGAAAGATAAATCGCGTCGATAATTTTCTGAATGCGCAGCGATTCTTCCGGCTTGACCATCACGGGAAGATTCTTCTCCACACATTCGCAGAAATGGCGCACCTCGCGGCGGTGTCCGTCCTCGTCGGACAGGTAGTCCCAGGTCGTGTGGTGCAGCGAATCATGGTCCGCCCCAAAGAAGCCCAGCGGGTTGGTGCCCACCCCGCCCTTGTCGCCCAGTATGTACAGATTTTCCGTTTCCTGGGCGATGTTCGCCGCCCATGAAACCTGCATCTGCATGGTCGCGCCACCCTCAAAACGGATAAAGGCGGTGGCGTAATCTTCCACGTCGAACTCCTTGGGCGGGTAGGGACGGCCCCATTCGGCGTTGAACAGGTCATTGCGGTCGCCGAACTTGCGGTACACCCTGCCGCTCGCGGCCACCGGCTTCGGGCATCCCATGAGCCACACGCACAGGTCCATCATATGCACGCCGATGTCGATGAGCGGTCCGCCCAGGGACTCCTTGGCAATATGAAATTTGCCCCACCCTGGAATGCCGCGCCGGCGCAGCCACTTGGTCTCGGCGGTGTAGATTTCCCCGACCGCGCCGCTCATGATGACTTCCTTGAGCTTCAGCGCCCGCGCTTCAAACCGCATGTGCTGCGCAACCATGAGTTTCTTGCGCGCCGTCTTTGACGCCCTGATCATGGCAAGACACTCTGCGGTGTTCATCGCCATCGGCTTCTCCACCAGCACGTTTGCCCCGGCTTTCAGCCCGGCAATCGCCGCCGGGGCATGCACCCGGTTTTGCGTGCAAACGTCGATAATGTCGAATTCATGGGCCCGCAGCATCGCCCTGTAATCCGCATAGGGCGTCGCCGCCCGGCACTGGGACGCTTCCGCTTCCCGCCTTTCCTTCACAAGATCGCAAACCCCGGCCACATGGACACGGCCCTCTTCCTCCAACTGCCGCCAGTATGGGATATGCTGCTCCCGGCAAATTGCCCCGGAGCCGATTATCCCGACTTTCAATACCTTGCCTGCCTTTGCCATAACTTCTCCTTGCCTCGATGCGGTAAACATTCTCAAAGCCAGTTGCCCTCCGCAAAACACAAAATGTCCGCGGGAAAACGCGTGATAATAGTCCATGCCCCCTGTCCCGTGCCACCCCGGGATGCAGCCCTGGTGCGTTATTTTTGAAACGCCTGTTTACTTCGGGCAGTCCATTCGTTATGATACAGTCGGCTGTATGCGAATAAGAATGGGCCGGGTCTTCTGCCCGTGTCACTGTGTCAACGGACGTATCACACTTAAACGGAAAAGGAGAAAACATGAAGTCCACCGCCAACCTTCTCATCGCCTGCGCGCTCATCACGGGACTGTGCTGTCTTGCGCTCCCGGCGGGTGCCCAGGAAGCAGCCAAGGGCTGCCCGACGGCCGAGTCCATCGGCTGGCATCTGGGGTGCCAGGCCTACAGCTTCAACAAGTTCACGTTCTATGAGGCCGTGGACAAGACCGCTTCCCTCGGGCTCAAATGGATCGAGGCCTATCCCGGCCAGCGCCTGAGCAAGGACAAGCCCGAAAGCGTTAAGTTTGACCACTCCATGCCCGCCGAGCTGCAGAAGGAAGCCCTTGAAAAGCTGAAGTCGGCCGGCGTCACCCTGGTCAACTACGGCGTGGTCGGCCTGTCCAAAGATGAGGCCGAAGCCCGCAAGGTGTTCGATTTTGCCAAGGCGATGGGCATCAAAACCATCGTTTCCGAGCCCACCCCTGCGGCATTGCCGATGCTTGACAAACTGTGCGCCGAATACGACATCAACATCGCCATTCACAATCACCCCAAGCCCTCCATCTATTGGGACTACAAGAAACTGCTGGACGCCACCGCGGGGGTCAGCAACCGTATCGGCTCCTGCTCGGACACGGGCCACTGGTGCCGCTCCGGCATCAAACCGCTGGAAGCCATCAACGCGCTCTGTGACGCGAAGCGCATAGTTTCCCTTCACTTCAAGGATCTCAACGAATTCGGAAACAACGATGCGCACGACGTGGCTTGGGGCACGGGCGTGGCCGATTCAAAGGCCATCCTTGCCCAACTCTACAAGTCCGGGTTCAAGGGCGTGTTCTCCATCGAGTACGAATATAACTGGGACAACTCCGTTCCCGACATCGCCGTGTGCGTGGCCAACTTCGAGAAGATGGCCCAGGAACTTGTCGCGGCCAACAAAAAGTAGCAGACTTCACCCGTTGTCAATGGCCCCCGCAGCTTTTGTGCGGGGGCCATTTTTGTCCCTGCCGGGGTTATGAATCCGTTCATCACGCGCTTGACTCCGCGGGGGCGGGTTAATAGAATGCCGATAGACCGGTATAAACCCGGTTAGTCATTTCTGAACCGGGGAAGCTGCGCCACCCACGGGCATGCTTTGCGCCCAAAGGAGCCCCGACAATGAAAAGAGTTCCTCTCTTTGCGGTAATGGCGTCCGTATGCACCATTGTATTTTCTGCCGCGGGCGGGGCTGAGGAGTCGGGGACAATCAAAGTGGACTTTACCCGGGCCG
>CAZOMH010000452.1:0-4430 GCA_964580415.1 uncultured Nitrospirales bacterium | reverse complement strand
ACTGGAAACGCGTGCCGGGGCTGCCGGGCGGCACGGGCGGCAGTTACACGGTCATTTTTTTGGCCGCCCTGGTCTGCGGCATGCTCAGCAACTGGTACCTGGTCCGCACGCCGGAACCGCAGATGCCCCCGCCGAACGGCGAAGGATTCTTCAAGGCGCTGCGGGCGCCGCTGCATGACCGCAATTTCAGGAAGTTGCTCGTCTTTCTGACTTCATGGAATTTTGCCATGAACTTCGCCACGCCTTTCTTTTCCGTCTACCTGCTCCAGCGGCTCGGCATGAGCATGTCGTGGGTCATCGGGCTGGCCGTGTTCAGCCAGTTGGTCAATGTGCTGTTCTTCCGCTACTGGGCCGCGATGGCCGACCAGTTTTCCAACAAATCGGTGCTGCTGGTCGCGGTGCCGCTCTTCACCTTTTCGCTGCTGATATGGCCGTTTACCACCATGCCCGACCGGTACATGCTGACCATCCCGCTGCTGGTAATCGTGCATGTGGTGGCCGGGATAGGGACGGCCGGGGTAAACCTGTGCGGCGGCAATCTCGCGTTCAAACTGGCGCCCTACGGGCAGGCGGGGGCTTATCTGGCGGTGAACGGGCTGGTTACGGGAATCGCCGCCACCGTGGCGCCCATGATAGCCGGTTTTGCCGCGGACTGGTTCGGTGACAGACACCTGGTGCTGTCGATGAAACTGTCCTTCATGACCGGAACCAACGCGACCCGCGAAGTGCCGACAATGAATGTGTCGGGGCTGGACTTTATCTTCCTGATCGCCTTTGTGCTGGGGCTCTATGCCATGCACCGGCTGTTGTCGGTGCGGGAAAAGGGCACGGTGAAAGAGTCCGAGGTGCGGGCGGAGGCGCTGGCCGAGATGTTTCAAAACCTGCGCCAAATATCCACAGTGGCGGGAATACGGCAAATCTTCATCTCGCCCTTCACGCTGCTGCGCAACGGCAAGAACCGAAATACGGGGCTTGGGGACTGAGGAAGGATGGGAGGAATGGGAAGTATGAGAAGAATGGGCGTTATGGGAGGAACACAACGGCATGCCTCTTGGCACGGGACACCTTGTCTCGTCCTGTCCATAAGTTGACATGTGCCAATGTGCGGCGGACATTCCTGTTTGCCGTCTTCTTAAATCTCAAGTTTGATATCTCATATCCTATTCTGGATTCTTCCCCCTATTCCTCCAGCATGACGGCGGACAACGGTGCCAGGGACACTTCCAGAAGGCCTTCTTTGGGGGGGAAGACGGCTGCGCCTTTGTTGCCGGAAGGATCGCTGAACAGGCAAAGGCCGGCGCCGACTGTTCCGGTTTGAACCGTAACCTTCTGGGGGTCGGGGGTGTAATTCACCAGGAACTGGGCCGTTTTCCCGCCGTGGGTCCAGCGGGAGGTGAACACAGACCGGAAGTGTATCTGCTGGTTCCGGGGGGTCACCATGGGAATGTCGTGGTCGCCCGAGTACGGGACGGGCTTGACCATGCGGCCGTAGAGCAGGTAGGGCTTGCCGGCGCCGCGCCGCCAGGCGTTGAGGTTGCGCATGAGCGTGACCACCGCGTCGTGGTCGGGGCCCTGCGCGTCCCAGGAACCGCCCCACTCCCAGCAGAGTTTACCGCCACCCTTGAGGATGGCCGTAAGCAAATCGCCCTCGACAAAGGACATGGCCACGCGCTGGTGCAGGTTGAGCGGGGACTTGGCAATATCCACAAACGCGCTGACGGCATTCTGGTTTCCCATGAAGTTGTTGAGGTATTCGTGGTTCACATAGGCGTAGGCCGGCACGGGCGTTCCCGCGTGCAGGTTCAGGTGGAAGCGGTTGTCGTTGAAAAGCAGGTAGGGAATGAACGGTTCGGCGGCGGCGGCTTCGCAGCCGATCAGGGTCTTCCGCCCGCTGCGCTGGACCGTTTCCTGAAGCCTGCGGTAGATGTCCATCATGGCTTCGTTCTGCCAGATGCCGGGCCCGGAGGGATGGCCGTGGGTCTTGGCGTAGCAGCGGTAGCAGGAACCACCGAGATTTTGATCGAAATATTGCATATAGTACACGCCCGACGGCAGGACTTTGGCCACTTCGTCGGCGACCACGTCTTTGACCCACTCGTTGGCCGGGCACATGTCATAGCCGATGCGCTGGGCGTTCGGCCCGGCGCAGACGCCGTTGTCAGCGGGCTTGCCGTCGGGGGCCTGCGTGACGATGTCGACAAGGTGCTTCTCCTCGAATTCCTGCTCGCGGTTGAAGGTCGGATCGGTGTTGCTGTGGATGGTGTAGCCGGTGCCGCTGGCATAGACGCCGGCCAGGTTGCCCTTGGCGTGCAGGCCGTCCACAAACTGCTGGAAGTCTTCGGCGCCGCCATAGGGCGGCCAGCAGTAGGGCGGTGCCCAGGGCGCGCTCCCCTCCCAGTGCATGAGCAGGGCGAGCACCTTGCTGTCGAACTGCTTGGACAAAGAATCCAGCACGGGAAGCGCCTTGGTGTAGGGGAAGTACTCGTTGGGCTTCATGTCGCCCAAGTCCTTGGTGCCGCGGACAGGATAGGTGACGATGATGGGTGACTGTTCGAACCAGTCGGGCCGCGCCGGATTGTCCTCCAGTTTCTTGGGACGGGGCATTCCGGACTTGTCCAGCCATGCACGATAGCGGTCGGCCGCGTCATACCAGTCGCCCTGGAACACACCGACCACCATCTCGTAGGGCATGGCGTAGTGCTTGTCCCACACGGGACCGGGAAACAGGCGGTAATCCAGGAAGATGCCGCCGGCCGGATGGGCGTGGTATTCGATGCCCTTGGGATTGGATTGGGCATCGTGCGCGGCAATGTACAGACCCGCCTGCGGCGTGTAGTAGGCCATGAACTGCATGGGGCAGGCGGAGGGATAGAGGCCGAGCCAGCCCATGGCGGGATGCTCAATGGGCCGCCACTTCCACCAGAAGCTTTCGCGCAGGGCCATGTCCTCGACTTCCACGCCTTCCATGCCCGGCCAGAAGAGTTTCGCGTCGCCACCCGTGCCTTTCAGATCGTTCGGCGTGACCACCGTGGGAAAGTCGATGTGTTCCAGCGGCAGCCCGGTCTGGTTGTCCACGGATAATGACCAGTAGGTGTTCGGATCGTCCTTGGGACAGCGCACGGTCACGCGGACGGAGACGGGCTTGCCGTTCAGTTCGGAATAGTCAAGGTGCATGAGGGTCTGCTCTGCGTCGTCTTTGACGCACGCAGCGGAAAACGTCTTGGCACCCAGCGCGTTCACTTCCAGCGTGCCGGCATCGACCTGACGAAAGCGCAGGCTGAACAGCGACCTGGGCGCCGAGCTCTTTTGGACCAGTTCCCGACCGTTGGAGGTCATGGAGATGAGGTCGCCGTTGGCGGAGTCCAACTCCATTCGATATTGGGCATTGTTCACCACGAGAGGGTCATGCTGCTGGGCCTGCGTGCAGGGCATCAACGCCGCAAGGCAGGACATGGCAGCCAGGGCTGAACTGTGTGCGAGATTCATGAAGATTCAATCCTTTCCGAAGATCAACAACGCTGTGGACAGACCCATACGGTAACATGTGCCGGGGTAGGCGCAAAAGTGTACGCATGGGAATTATGGGAGGGCTGGGATTGATGGGAAGTATGGGAAGCACCGTATCTTCTTATGGCACCCATAACTCCCATTCTTCCCATAGTTCCCAAAATTCACTCGGGAACTGCCGTGGCGTCGTAGACATCGGCTTCTACAATCCGGGCATTCAGGAACTGGCCCGGTTGCACGCCGGGGCAGTGGATGAGGTGGATGGTGCCGTCCACTTCGGGGGCTTCGGCGTCGCTTCTTGCAACAGCGACGCCGGTATCAGGATCGATGGACTGAACCAGCACGCGAACGGTCTGCCCAACACGGGAGGCGTTGAACGCGGCGGTGATGCGGGCCTGCTGTTCCATGACCCGTGCGCGGCGGCGTTCGCGGGTGCGCTTGGGGACTTGTCCTTCCATGACGGCCGCGGGTGTGCCCTCCTCAGTGGAAAAGGCAAACGCGCCGAGCCATTCGAAGGCGGTGCCGCGCAGGCCCTGCATGAGGCCGCGGAACGCGGCCGGGCTTTCGCCGGGAAAGCCGACCAGCACGGTGGTGCGCAGCGCCACGCCGGGCAGCGCCCGGCGGATGCGCTGGGCCAGCGCCGGAATGTCGGCGCCGCGCGCGGGCCGGCGCATGGCCTTGAGCACACCCGAATCCATGTGCTGTATGGGGATGTCGAGATAGCGGGCCACCTTGGGCAGGCTGGCCATGGCGTCGAGCAGGGGACGGTGGATGCCACCGGGATAGGCGTAAAGGCAGCGCACGCGAAAGTCCCCCTTGATCGCGCAGAGTTCGCCGAGCAGGTCCGGCAGGCGGTAGACGTCGTAGCAGTCATGGCCGTAAACCGTGATGTCCTGCGCGACCAAGTTGAGTTCCTTCACGCC